>CAMXAV010000055.1 GCA_947179285.1 uncultured Helicobacter sp. | reverse complement strand
CATGACAAGATTCCATGTGTCATTGCGAGCGAGTGGAGCGAGCGCGGCAATCAACGAGCAGAGAATCCCAAACGAGCGTTCATAAACGGTAGATTGCCACGAGGCTAAAGCCTCTCGCAATGACAAAAGCCTCGAAAACGTTTGATTGCTTCACTAACGCTCACAATGACATATAGCAAGATTCCAACCAAAGCAACATCACTAGCGAATCTCCAAAATCTTATGCGTCTGCAAACTCAAGCGAAATTGCGGATTCTTCTTGCAAAATGCAATTAAAGAATCATACAAAATCGGGCGCTGTCCATTATCGATTGCCTGCACAAAATAATGCTTATTTGGATACTGATTTGCCAAAGCAATCATCTCATCATCGCTAAAAAGTGAATAGAGAATCTTAACTTCATTTGCGCGCCGCATATTATCTGTGGCAATAGGCTTCGTCTTGGGCGAAAACGTAACCCATTCAATCCAACTTGGCGCGATTTTATAGCCATTTGTCTCGACACAACGATAAAAGCCATTTAAAAGCGGCTCGGATTCGCAAAGCTGCAACGTGGGCTCGCCACCCGTAAAAACAATTTGCGGCTTGCCCGCCACGCGTTCTTTTTCCAAAAGCGCCAACACGAACGATTCAAGCTCGTTTTTGTTGAAACGATACGCGACATGCGCAAAGTCGGTATCGCAAAACGCACACGCGAGGTTGCATTGCGCAAAACGCACAAAAATAGATGCCCTGCCCACATGCGCCCCCTCGCCTTGCAGACTATAAAAAATCTCGTTGATTTTATAGATTCTCATCGCGCTCATAAATCGCAATATTCCCTTCGCTCTCTTGCACTTGCACGCGGTAGCAAACATCGCCGATTTGCTCGCAAACCCACTTGGCGATATTCTCTGCTGTTGTGCTCTCTGTGATAATATCATTCAAAAATTGATGGTCGAGTTTTTTATGAATCTTTTCCTTGATATGGCTAAAATCAATCACCATTCCATTTGCATTCAGCGTCTTCGATTTGCAAAAAATCGTAATAATCCAATTATGCCCATGCAGGCGATTGCATTTGCTTTCATAATCTAAAAACAGCTGGTGTGCCGCCGAAATTTCAATCCTCTTTTGAATATAAAACATTCTCACCTTTCAATCATTAGTCCATTCTGTGCAAATGCCTCGAGAGATTCAAGGCATGTCGGGCATTTTTGGCAATGCCGCGCGCCGCCCTCATAGCAACTATATGTTTGCGCATAGTCGATGTTTAGCGCGATTCCCATTTTCACAATCGCGGCTTTGTCGAGCGCGCAAAAGGGGCTAAGAAGCCGCACAGCCCCGCCCGTGCCGCTTGCAATCGCCGCGCCCATCGAATCGATGAACGCGCTTGTGCAATCGGGATAAATCGGGTGGTCGCCCGCGTGGTTGGCGAGCACGACCTCGCTTGCGCCAAGCGACTGCGCGAGCCCGCTCGCAATGCTCAAGAAGATTCCGTTGCGAAAGGGCACAACGAGGCTCGCGAGCGCGTCTGCGTCATATTTTCCATGCACAATCGCGCCGCTTTCGGCATTTGGCGCGAGCAGCCCGCTCGCAAAGCCCGCAAAAAGCGCGCTTGCGTCTATCGTATGGTAGGCGATACGATGCGCCTCGCAAATCGCGCGCGCATGCGCGAGCTCTTGCGCGTTGTGGCGGCTTGGGTACACAAACAAAAGCGCATGCGTTTCTTGCGTTTGCATGCTCCAAAAAAGCGCTGTCGTGCTATCGACACCGCCGCTATACAAAACGAGTCTCATTTCTTTCCCTCGCTAAAGTCGAAAATGGGCAGATTCAGGTGATGATAAATCACATACAGCCGCAAGCCAAAGCCCACAACAAGGGCGATGAGCGTTGTGGTGAAGGGCGGCAGCGCCGTTTTGAGCAGCAAGACATAGATTGCGCCCGTGAGCAACGCGATACCCGCATAGATTTCTTTTTGAAAAACAAGCGGAATCTGCGCGCACAGCATGTCGCGTAACACGCCGCCAAACACGCCCGTGATAATCGCGCCGCACACGGCGATGACATCGCCATAGCCCATATCGAGCCCGATTTGAGCGCCGATGATGCTAAACGTCACGAGCCCCAATGCGTCTAGAATCAAAAAGGTTTTGTGGAGGTTATGCACGAGGCGCGCGATTCTTGTCGCCAGCAGGGCGAAAAAGATGACGAGCAACAGATACTCGGGGTGCGCAATCCAAGTCAGCGGATAGTGCCCAAAGAGCATGTCGCGAATCGAGCCCCCGCCCAAAGCTGTTACAGCGGCGATGATGAGCACACCAAACAAATCCATTTTGTGCCGCCCAGCCGCGAGCGCGCCCGTCATCGCTTCGGCGCTAATGGCAATGACATACAACGTGATTAGCATATCTTTCCCAAACCATGTTCTTGGCATTGTAGCCCAAAAAGCCTTAGATTTGATTTTAACATGGCTTAGGATAGAATCCGCAAAAAGGAGAGACGATGAAAGATTCAAAGACTGCCGAGCAAGCGCACAACAAGCGCCCCGAGCGCGTTGTCGCGTCCGAAGACGCGCTCGCGCTCATCGCCGAGTTGCGCACGCAATATGGCGAGATTCTCTTTTGCCACAACGGCGGCGAGGACGCTGTGCCGTTGTGCTATGAGGCGCATGATTTTCATGTGGGCGATTGTGATTTGCTCGGAATCGTGGGCGGCGCGCCGTTTTATATGCACAAGGCGCAATACGCAACCACCAAGCACGCGCAGCTGATTTTGGGCATTGCCAAAGGCAACGGCAGCGCATTTTCGCTCGAATACGGCACGGGCGTGCATTTTGTGTTCGAGTTGCGGCTCTTTAGCGAGGCAGAGATTGCAGCGCTTGGCGCAGATTCTCCACAACCTGCATAAGCCCGCTGTGCTCGAGAATATCGCCGCTTAGAAGCGGAATCTCGAGCAGCGGAAAAGCGGCGAAACGCTCGCGAATGGTCGCGAGATGTTTTTGCGCGTTTGCATAGCGCTTGGCAAAGAAGCAATCCTCGCTTGGCGGCGGGATTTTGTTGACGATGAGCGCGTAGGGCTTGAGCCCATCGTGGCTTAGGCTGTGGATTGCACGTGCGCTTTCTTCGATAGGCAGGCTCTCGGGGTTTAGCACAAAGACAATGCCGACACTCTCGCTATGCAAGAGGTTGTTGAACTTGGAATACAGCAAATAACGTTCCTCGAGCCTATCTTTGAGCGGATTGCCCTCGAGATGTCCGATGATTCCCTCGAGATTGTGGCTCTTTTCTTGTTGGCTTAGCAATGTTTTGCTCCATTGCTGCAACGTAAGCGGAAGCTTGAAAAGCCGCAGGGTGTGCCCCGTTGGGGCTGTGTCGATGACAATATGCCCCCATTGTTCTTGCGTGATAATCCGAATGAGCCTATCAAACAGCGCCGATTCTTGCGCCACGCCGCTTTGTGCGACATTGTCATAATACGATTCAAGCAGGCTGTATGACGCAGCAGAGATGAATTGCTTCGCGTCCTTTGCCACTTGCGCCGCATAAGCTTTGACTTCAGACAGCGGGTCAATCTCGCGCATGAAGAGATTCTCGTGAATCTGCTGTGTTTGCGATGAGGGCGCAACCTCGAAAATGTCGCTAAGGTTGTGCGCAGGGTCGGTCGAGACGAGCAGGGTTTTGGAATCGCGCGCAAGCAGGCACGCAAGGGCGCTGCTCATCGTGCTTTTGCCCACGCCGCCCTTGCCGCCAACAAAAAGAATCGGGGGGAGCACGAACCGCCCCTAGCAGCATGTGCATGGAAAGCTATCAAAAGGCGAGCGTTCCATGCCCATGCGCTTGTGCCAGCTATGGAAATGCTGCATGAGCTCGGGCAGCATTTCGAGCGTGTAGAACGCGAAAGGATTGGGGATTCCCATCATCTCCGAAAAGGTGATAATCATGAAAAAATCATCAATCTCGCGTTTGTCGCGCTTGAGCGCGGGGAGATATTTGGAAAAATAATAATGCTCTAGCCCCCGATTGAGGGGGGCTAGCCACGAAAAATGAGACATTATTTTGCTTGTCCGCTTTCTTTGCCGCCCAAAATCTTGCTGATTTCAGACAGCGCAGCGAGAACGACAAGAACGGTGACAACGAGAACCAAGATGTCGATTCCAAGCAAGAGCATGTTGCCTTGCGCATAGAACTCGCCAACCTTGACGACCGCGCCCCAGAAAGCCATTGTCAAGATAAATGCCATAGGGACAAGCACAACGAGCGAACCTTTGGTGCGCTTGTTCTTAATCAGAATCACAGCCACGGTGAGCAATGTGAGCGAGGCAAGGATTTGGTTGGTTGCGCCAAACAGAGGCCAGATAGGCACGTTGTTTGAGCCGCCCTCGCCGATTCCGTTGATTGCCATGAGGAACGAAACGCCCACAGCGACAATCGTTGAGATAACCTTATTCTTGAGCGCGGGGATTTTGTAGAAATCGCCCCATTCTTGGATAATGTAGCGCTGCAAGCGAATGCCCGCGTCCATTGTTGTCGCCGCAAACAAGATGAGCATGAGCGAAAAGAGTGTCGAGGCAGCATCGATAGGAAGCCCAACGCCGGCATTCACGATTGCCCCGCCGCCTGCGGCGAAGTTGCCCGCGCCGCCCTTGAACATTGTTGTCCAAGTCTCGGGGTTGAGCCCGACATTGGCGCTCAAGAGCCCAACGCCGGCGATACACGCGATGATTGTCCCAAGCGCGAGCGAGCCCTCGCCCACAGCGCCGAGATAGCCCACGAAGCGCACATCGGTTTCTTTTGCGACTTGTTTTGAGGTTGTGCCGCTCGCCACGATTCCGTGGAAACCGCTAATCGCGCCGCATGCAATCGTGATGAACAACACGGGGATAATCATGCCCCAATTGCCTTCTTTAATCGGTGGAATCAAGTCGGGCGCGAGCACGGTGGGGTTCACAAGCAGAATCGAAGCATAGAGCAAGAACAAGCCAATCACGAGCTGCACGCCATTGACATAGTCGCGAGGCTGCAACAACATCCACACGGGCAAAATAGACGCAATCGCGGCGTAGATGAACAGAATCGCCACCCACTGACGCAATGGGTCGAAGCCAGCGATGTTGTCGGGGAGGTTAATCGGAATCATCACGCCGAGCGGAACGAGCGCATACAGCGCGACAACGCCAACGACCGTAACCACAGTAAGGTTCATCTTCATTTTGTAGATTGCCTGCCCCATCAAAATCGCAATCAGAATCGCGCCCCACGCGGGGATAATCGTTGTGGGGTATGTAACAGATTCTTTGGCGATAATCACACCAAAGGCGCTATTGACCATGAGCAGCACAAGGAAAATCACAACCATAAAGAGCTGCCCCACGCGCGTGCCGATGAAGCGGGAGCAGACCATACCCATAGACTTGCCCTCGTTCTTGACGCTCGCCCAAAGCGCCGTCATATCGTGGATTCCCGCGAAAAAGACCGTGCCGCACACGACCCAACAAAACGCGGGCAACCAACCCCATTGCACAGCAATGGCAGGACCAACGATGGGCGCAGCGCCCGCAACAGCGGTGAAGTGATGTCCCCACAATACAAATTTGTTTGCGGGAATGTAATCCACATCATCGCGCAATTTGTGAGCTGGCGTCTCATTAGCATCATCAAGCTTGAGGATTTGCCCAGCCACAAAGCGGGAATAGACAAAATACCCAAAACAAAACATTGCAACGCCGATGACGAGCAACACAACAGAACTCATGAAACCTCCTTTAAAGTCAATACCGCATTGTAGCCAAACAAACTTAGACAAAACAAGCCAACAAAGCACAAGCGCGATTTTGCGCGGAAATTGCGCCAAAATGTAACGATATTACCCACGCGAGCGAAATCGCCATTGACGACTCCAAGATATAATGTTTCTTTTATAAAGGAGTTTGTGATGGAATCTCGGATTCTGTTTATCTGCATGGGCAACATCTGCCGCTCGCCGCTCGCGCAAGGAATCGCGCAGGGGCTCTACAACGGCTGGAGCGATTCGCCACTCGAGTCGAGCTTCTTGCCCGCACAAAAGGGCATGCCCGCG
>CAMXAV010000054.1 GCA_947179285.1 uncultured Helicobacter sp. | reverse complement strand
ATGGTGGCTCGCTTGGTTCGTGAAAACGCCGCCGTCCATCGCCCATGTGCCGCGCCATGAATCTTGGTCATAATATTTTTGGTCGCGACACCAGCGCACGCGCACGCTGCCCATAACGAGCCTGCCAAAGCGCCCCGCCTCGAGCGCCTCGCGCAGCTTTTGCACGGGGAGGTTGTAGCGATTCTGCTTCACGACAAAGAGCTTAATCCGATTCTCATCGCAGGCGCGAATCATCGCGTCCGCGTCATCGAGCGTGAGCGCCATCGGCTTCTCGACAACGACATGCTTGCGATACGGCGCAATCTCGATTGTGTGGCGCGCATGCAAGCCGCTTGGCGTCAGAATCGACACGACATCGATTTTGTCGTTACACTGCCGCATCATCGCATGCATGTCGGTGAAATAGGGGACGTCATAGCGCTCCCCAAACGTGCGCGCGCGCTCCTCTTGCACATCGCAAACGCAAACAAGGCGCATAGACGGAACCTCGCCCTTGCTCAAAAGCTCGGCATGCCGCAGCGCGATGCGCCCGCAGCCAAGAAGCGCGACACCGAGCATGTTATTTGCCGACATACACTTGTCGGGGGCGCGTGATGCGCGCGTGTGGATTCTTGAGATGTTCGATGAGTTGCGCGCTCCAGCCGGGCATGCGCCCAATCACGAAGATAGGGGTGAAGAGCGAAACGGGAATCTTGAGCGCTGTGAGAATGATTCCGCTGTAAAAATCGACATTGGGATAGAGCCCACGTTTGATGAAGTATTCATCGCTCAATGCGACTTCTTCGAGCGCCTCGGCAATCTCGCTAAGCCGCGCGTCCATTTTGATTCCCTTCTTGTTGAGCTCATTCTTGAGGTTTTTAATCGCCTTTGCGCGGGGGTCGTAGCTTTTATACACACGATGTCCGAAGCCCATGAGTCGGAATGGGTCGCTCTTGTCTTTCACGCGTTCGATGAACTTGCCAACATTTTTCACATCGCCAATCTCGCGCAATTGGTCGAGCACTTTTTCGTTCGCGCCGCCATGCGATGGTCCCCAAAGCGCGTTGATTCCAGCCGAAAGCGCCGCATAGGGGTGCACGCCTGTCGAGGCGACATTGCGCACGGTCGTTGTCGAGGCGTTTTGCCCATGGTCTGCGTGCAGGGTGAAGATTTTATCGAGCGCCTCGACTTCGAGAGGCGTGATTTCGGTTTCGCCATTTTTGGTGTATTTGAGGCGATTGCCCGGATAGGCGCGCAACATATAGAGGAAATTCTCGACATAGCCGCGTGAGATGTCGGGGTAGATGAACGGTGCGCCAATCGCATGGCGATACGAAAACGCAACGAGCGTAGGGATTTTTGCGATAATGCGGCGCGCCATGACTTGGTATTCCTCGCGATTGTCGGGGTCGCGATAGTCATAATGGAATGTCGAAAGAGCCGCAACAGCCGAGCTTAGGTTCGCCATTGGGTGCGCGCTGTCAGGGAAAGCCGAGAGGATATTGATGAGCCGTTCATTCAGAAACGAGCGGTGGCGCAACTCGAGCTCGAACTCGGCAGATTCGTCTTTGTCTTTGGGCGCTTCGCCTGTGATGAGTAGTTTCGCAACATCGGTAAAAGAATATTTATCCACAACATCTTGGATTGGGATTCCCTTATAGAGCAGCTGCCCCTCTTGCCCGTTGATGTAGCTAATCGTGCTTTGGCAGCCCGCTGTCGAGCCATAGCCGGGGTCATACGAGAAGATTCCGGTCTTTTCAAACAACTTTGAAAAATCCACAGCCTTTGGTCCTCGCGTGCATTCAATCATGTCAAAATCGAACTTTTCGCCTGTTTCGTTGTTAATCAGTGTTACTGTCGCCATTGATACTCCTTGAATAGATGAGATTGCCCCTGCCAAAACAGGTGCTTTTAGTTTGTCAGCTTTTTGCTAAAATACGCATTAAAAGAAAGATTGCACAAACAAAATCAAAGGATATTGTAGCATTCATACCCAAAGATTCTGCTTTAAAGTTTGTTTCAATCGTTCTGCGTTACAATGTGTGCATAGACAGGTGTCCGAGTGGTCGAAGGAGCACGCCTGGAACGCGTGTAAGGTGCAAGCCTTCAGGGGTTCGAATCCCCTTCTGTCTGCCATTCCCTGTTTTCTCGCATTCCTCTTGTGCGCCCGCAAGCCTCGCGACACTCGCGCTTTCACACATTATACACGTGCTTTACACACGTGCCTCTTCGCGGCGCTGCAACCGCTCCCAACGCGCATCGACTTCTTTTTGCCATTGCTCGATGATGTGCTCATTTTCTTTCGTGAAGAGATGCTTGAATCGTCCCTGCACGGCGAGATAATCGCGCACGGGAATCACCTTTTTGGGACGATAGGTGATGTTGAGCTCGCAACCATTCACGATTTCATAGAGCGGGAACACGAGCGAATCGACAGCCAAGTCGCTCACCTCAACGGTTGTGTTGGACGGAAAGCGCCATTCTGTCGTGCATGCGCTCATCGCATTGATGAATGTTGGTCCCTCTGTCTCCATTGCACGTTTGATTTTTTGCGCCATGTCTTTCCATTTGTTGGGCGCAACCTGCGCGACATAGGGCGAGCCATGCGCCGCCATAATCGCCAAGATGTCTTTCTTGCGGTCTTTTTTGCCATAGCTCAAGCGCCCCGCCGGCGTTGTTGTCGTGTTTGCCGCAAAGGGGGTGCTGCCGCTTCTCTGCCCGCCTGTGTTGGCATAGACTTCGTTATCGAGGCAAACATAGGTGATGTTGTGCCCACGTTCAAATGTGCCGCTGATGAATTGGAATCCAATATCATAAGTCGCGCCATCGCCGCCAATGGCGACAAACTTGGGCTTTTTGTCGCTATATAGCCTGCCCTTGCGCTCCAAGCATTTATACATCGCTTCGGCGCAACCAGCGGCTGTCGAGCTATTCTCAAAGCCGATATGAATCCACGGTGTGTCCCATGATGTGTGCGGATAAACAGCCGTGCTGACTTCCATACAGCCTGTCGAGGCGGCGATGAAAACGGGGTTGTCGGTCGCGTTGAGCACCTCGCGAACAATCATGCCATGCGCACAACCGGGGCACAAGAGATGCGCGCCCTCGAAACGTTCACGGGCGCGTGAGTATTGTTTAAGGTTTTTAATTTCTGCCATAATGTCTCCTTAGAAAAAGCCGATTTGTGCGCCGCGAAGCCCGATAAACTGCTGTGTGGGCACACTACGTTTGCCGCTTTGCGCGTCTTTGTTGAGCGTCTGAAACACATCGATGATGTCCGATTGCTTGAGGTCGCGCCCGCCAAGCCCATAGATATAGTTGCTCACAATCGTTTTGTGCGCGCCATCAGCCTGATAGAGCGCCGCCACGCCTTCGTTATAGAGCATTCCCATTGCGCCAGCGGGCGAGCTTCTGTCGAGAAACGCGACAGCCTTTGCCTTTGCAAGCGCCTTGCCAAACGTGGCATAAGGCAGCGGACGCAACACGCGCAACGCGACAACACCTGCCTTGATTCCCTTTTTGCGCACTTCTTTTGCGGCAAAGCGCGCCGATTCCACAGCCGTGCCAAGCGCGACAATCGCCACATCGGCATCGTCCATGTCGTATTCCTCAACCGCGCGGTAGCGCCTGCCTGTGAGCTTTTGGAACTCGTCAAAAATGCGCTCGATGACATGGATAGATTCCATTAAATCATGGTGTTGGCGCATTTTGTGCTCGAAATGCCAATCTTCCTCCGTTTGTGAACCATACGTCACGGGGTGCTCGAAGTCGAGCAAGGGATTCTTGGGCTTGTAATCGCCGATGAATCCATAAGCCACATCGTCTTGCAATGGGTGCACACTCTGCGCTGTGTGTGAGCAGATGAAGCCGTCTTGATGCACGATGACAGGCAGGCGCACGGCTAAATCTTCGGCAATCTTGAATGCCATGAGATTCAAATCATACACTTCTTGGGCGTTATAGGCGCAGAGGCTAATCCAGCCTGTGTCGCGGCTAAGGTACATATCGGAATGGTCGCCATTGACATTCAGCGGGCTTGCAAGCGCGCGATTGACGAGGTTGAGCACAATGGGCAAGCGCATTCCAGACGCCTGATAGAGCACCTCGACCATGAGCGCAAAGCCTTGCGAGCTTGTCGCTGTTGCAACGCGCCCACCCGCAGCAGCTGCGCCCACGCAACCGCTCATCGCGGCATGTTCACTCTCGACCATCACAAATTCGCCATCGACATAGCCGTCTGCCAAGAAGCTCGCGTATGTTTGGACGATGGGTGTTGAAGGTGTGATTGGATAGGCGGCGACTACATCGATTTGCGCCTGCCGCATTGCGTGTGTGGCTGCCATATTGCCGTCCCAAACCTCTGTGGTTTGCAGTTCCATTTTTGCTGCCATTATGCCTCCTTTGTTTTTGATTCTTTTGCAGGCCACTGCGCAAGCGCGTCTTGCTCGCTCGTGTAATCTGAAAACATAATGAGCGATTTGGGGTTTGTGGGGCAAACCTGCGCACAGACGCCACAGCCCTTGCAATGGACATAATCCACGCCGCTCATCTTGTCATCACGTGCCAAAATGGACGCGTCAGGGCAGAACACCCAACAATTGAAGCAATTGATGCAATGGTCATGGTTATAGACGGGCTTATTCACGCGCCAATGCGCCACGCTCGCGGTGTAGGAGCTGTCTTTGCGGTAGGCGCGCTCGCTCGCATGCTTGCCTAGATTCTCGTTTGCCTCTTTCTCGAATGGGAACAATAATGTCCCAATTTCAAATTCATTCCAACCTTTCAGATTTTGCATTTGCACTCCTTAAGAGACTTCGTTATACGCGCGTGTAATGGCGACCATGTTTGCGTCAATGACACTTTGCGGGAGTTTTTTGCCTAAAACCTTCTTAAAAGCTTCAAGAAAAAAATCCAATTCTAATTCCCCCGAAACCTTGATGAGCGCGCCGAGCATGGGCGCGTTGGGGACAGATTTGCCGATTGTCTCGAGCGAGATTTTGATGCAATCAAGTGTATGGACTTTCTTGCCTTTTAGCTCGGGCTTGCGCTCGACAAGCTGCTCTTTTGTTAGGTGTGTTGTGATGATATACTGCGTCTCGGGCTTCTCGTTCTCACAAATGTTGGTGATAAAAACCAATCCCGGGTCAATAACCAAGACATAATCGGGACTCATAAATTTCTCATAATTCAGAATCTCATTGTCATCGACACGATTATATGCCGTCATTGCTGCGCCACGTTTTGCTGAACCATAGAACGCAAAAGCCTGCACCTCTTTGCCCGTTTTGGCAAAGACATCAGCCAGCCCTTTTGCGCCCGTAACCGCACCTTGTCCTGCGCGGCTATGCCACCGAATCTCTAGCATAGCTTCTCCTTTTTTTATTTCATATAATAACCATTCTAGGCAAGTCGCCCTTAAAAAGCGCTGTAATTTTTGGGAAATAGAGAAGCAAAAGCGGCGCGAAAAAACGCGGCAATGGCGCAAAACACGGGCTTTTGCGGCATAAAACGGGGCGCGAAAAAAGCCGCGATACAATCAAAAATTTGTTTCGGGTTGTAACATTTCGATATGCGCACATGGTGGCCACGACTGGACTTGAACCAGCGACCACTACCATGTCAAGGTAGTGCTCTACCAACTGAGCTACGCGACCACATGCAAGACATCAAGGGAGATATGGCTCCGGATGCAGGATTCGAACCTGCGACCAAGTGGTTAACAGCCACCTACTCTACCGCTGAGCTAATCCGGAACATGCATAAAGTAGAAATCGCATTGTATCGCATTTTTTTGCATTTGTCAAGGGGTTTGCAAAAAAGCGTCAAAGTCTGCTTGCAGCGCGCTTGCAACAAAAAGCGCGGCTTTGAATCGCTCGCCTAGCAGCGTGGGCGCAATCAATGTTTTGAGAATCGAGGCATAATGAATGTATTCCCTGCTTTGTGGCGAAAGCCCAGAAACAAGGCGCTCGAAAACCTCGAGCAGCCCCAAGCGCATAAGAATCGTGTTTTGCCGACCATAAAGCGCGCACGCGCCGCCGAGATTCTCGAAAAGCCATTGCACATAGTCCCAAGCCACATCGTACGTGAT
>CAMXAV010000053.1 GCA_947179285.1 uncultured Helicobacter sp. | reverse complement strand
CCTTTGCGGATATAAGGCATGTGGCAATCGGCGCAAGCGACGCCATTTGCCGCATGCACGCCGCCGCTAAAGAGCTCTGCTTCGGGGTGTTGGATTTTCAACATAGGCGCTTTGGTTTCTTTGTGTACCCAATCCGATGGGAAAATGTCGCGTACTTTTTCATAATAATCATCGAACATTTCAATGCGGAAGGGCTGCCCTTTTTTCCATTCTGTCCATGGGAACACGAGCTCGATTCCAGCGACTTCGATTTCGGTTGGCTCGTTGCCATCGCGCCAGCTATCGAACTCATCATACGTTTTTTGTGTGCCGTCCCACCATTTTTTGGTTGGGTCGTTTGCAATGCTTTCGCCAATGGTCTTAACTTTTGTGCCTGTGGGGCGGAAATAATACTCAACATGGCATTGCGAGCAAACGAGCGTGCGCATTTCAGCCACAGGCGCATCGATTCCATATTCCTCGCTTGGCTTATATCCGCGTTGCACGAGCGCATTAATCGCCGCTTGACGTGTGAGGCGCAAGCCCATATCTGATGGATTGTGGCAATCGGCACATGTAACGCCCATGCGCTTGCCGCCGTGTGGTCCGCTGTGTTGTGGGCTATTGGGCTCGATTCCCTCCACAGCGGGGACTTGTTTAATCATTGTCCAATATTTTGCCGAGTTAAACGCAACCCAATCGCCTTTTGAAACGACTTTGTAAAGATAGGGCGACCAACCGCTATGGCAGTTCATACAGGCTGTGGGCTGCCCACCAAATTTTGCAAAGCCATGCGCATTCAAGAAATCTTTATTGTTTCTTGCTGTGTCCATTTGGTCCACTTGAATCCAGAAATGCCCACGTTCTTCGTTTGCGTCAATGCTAAAGGGATAGCCAGCCCAAAGAAGCGTGAGCTGTGGATAGCGAATGAGCTTGCTATAAGCATAGTTCCCGCCAAACTCTGTGTAGCGAGGGGTGTCTTTTTCCACCGTAACATACATATCGAGATATTGTGGAAAATTCTTACCCCAATGGTCAAAAGTTGGGTTAGAATCGCTAAGCTCCACGACATGTTTCGACATCACGGCAGTGTTTTGTTGCTGTTGTTTTTGGTTGACGTCGACATTGAGCCATACAAGCCCAAAAATTGCCAACACAACCACCACAACTCCGATGGGCATGAGTTTCATTTTGTCTCCTTTGAACTAGATTAATGTCCCACATGTGGGTGGCACGAAACGCACGAAAGTGCGCTTTGTGTGTGATTTGGAATCGTTGTGGGGTTCACCACAACGCCCACGCTGTCGATATGACAGCGTACGCAATTGTCTTGAATCATCTGCTTGCTCTTCTCTTTTGCAGCAAGATGTGTTGGGAGCTCGTTTAGCTTAAACGTGAAAGCATAGGCATGCGAGACACCGCTTTCGGCTTTGGCAAGCCATTTGGGAACAAAGGCATGCGGCAAGTGGCAATCGCTACACGTTGCGCGGGGTTCTCCCTTGACACTCAATGCATGAACACTATTTGAATAGTCATGATAAACAGTATTCATGATGTGGCAATTGTTACATGAAGCAGAATCATTGCTTAGATAAGAAGCACCCTTTGCGTTAATGAATGTGTACACACCAACACACAAGAGCACGCACAAGCAGATTCCAAACACAGAAGATGCGAGTTTGGTCTTTTTTGTATTCATCACAACACCTTATTTGAGCGCTTTAATTGTGTGAATTATGCCAAAAAACAAGGCGATTGTCAAGCCTTGCAAAGCCCCATGAAATGGGCGAATCATTGAATGAATTTTTGCGATTAAATGTTTGTCTATATAATGCGCAACAAAAATCATAAAGAGGTGCATAGATGAGCAAGACGAGTGCAGGAATCTTGGGGGTTTTCTCGGTGATATGCAGTGCAATCTTGGTATTTGGCGCGAGCAAAATCGCGCTCGATTTCCAATCGATGCAGCGCAGCGTTGTCGTCAAGGGGCTTAGCCAAAAAGAGGTCGCGGCTGATGTGATGATTCTCCCCATCAACTTCAACCGCGCAAGCAACGATGTGGGCGAGCTTTATCGGCAGCTTGAGAGCGACAAAATGGCGATTTTGGAGTTTTTGCAAAAACGAGGCATTGCGAATGAGGATATTTCCGTCAACGCGCCGTCTATTACCGACAAAATCGCAAACCGATATGGTGGCGAAGAAAGAGTCGCATACCGCTATGCTGGCTCGGGCAATCTCTTGGTCTATACGCGCGACATCGAGCGCGGGCGCAAGGCGCTCGAAGAGCTTGGCGAGCTCAACGAGGCGGGCGTGCTCATCAGAATCGAGGAATACAACACGGAATATCTCTACACCAAGCTAAATGACATCAAGCCCCAAATGATTGAAGAGGCGACAATCAACGCGCGCGAGGCGGCGATGAAGTTTGCGAGCGATTCACAAAGCAAGCTGGGCAAAATCAAGCGCGCATCGCAAGGGCAGTTTAGCATCGAATCGCGCGATAGAAGCACGCCGCATATCAAGACAATCCGCGTTGTCTCAACGATTGAATATTATCTCAAAGACTGACGCGTGCCTTGGCGTATTCGATGCGGTAACGCTCGATGACGCCAAGCGCCCAACCGCTCATTGCGAGCATATAAATCGCCTTTTTGGCGGCATATTGGCTCGCGTAGCCTTCAAACACGACATGTGAAACAAAGAAAATCACCACGCCAAGCACGAGCAACGTGAGATTGAAACGTTCATAGACGCCAAAGAGCCGCCTATGGTTGCGCACGAGAACGGCGAGCATGGCGATTCCCACAAAGGTTGCGCCAACGCCCCACCATTCCCACCATGATTCCTTGTCGAGCGGCTGAATCGCGAAGCCAAAGAGCGCGACAATCATCGCGTTGGGGCTTGGGACGAGGCTGTATGGGAAGGTGTAGAATCGTTGAGGTTTTTCGGGGGAATCGAAGCGATGATAATAGACAAACGGCAGCACAAAAAACAGCAGAAAGCAAAAGATGTCCATCATCTGCCCGCTGCCCACAGACACGAACACGCGCAGGCTATCGGCATGGTCATTTTGCACAAAATAGGGGCAGATTCCCCAAAAAAGATTGAGCACGAAAACAAACAATAGGCTTAGGCAGAACACAAAAAAATCCTTGCGCATGCGCTGCAAAGAGCGTTCGCGCAGGAACACGGCGGTGAGATAGGCGCAGCCAAACGCGGCAAACAAGACATAGAAGGTTTCATAGAGGCTGTTTGCCTTGCTCGCCCACATAAAGAGCCCCGAGAAATTGTCGAACAAAAAGGTAAGCAACACAACGCAAAGCGTGAAAATTGCGATGAGAAAAAAGAGTGCAGAAAGAATCAGCTCGCTTGTTGCGACACGATTACTCATAGATTGTCCTTAATAAAAATTTTTCACAAAATAGCCATCGATTCCATTCGCGATACCGCGCGCAAGGAGTTTGTGATAGTTGGATTGCACGATTGCCTTGCCTTCTTTTGGGTGCGTGATGTAGCCAATCTCAAGCAGAATCGAAGGCATCAGCGCGCCCGCAAGCACCCAAAAGGGTCCCTCGCGCACGCCGCCATCGGTTGTGCTGTATGGCTTTTTGAGCGTCCCCAAAACGCCAAACTGCACATCGAGCGCGAGTCTGTGCGAGGCATAGAGCCGTTGGGCGTTTAGAATCCCAAGCACGGTCTCGCGCGAGAGTGTGCTTAGCTCCTCGATGTCTTCTTTGTTTTCGATTGCCGCAACACTCTTGGCGCGCTCGCTTCGCGCGGGCGAGAGGAAATAGGTCTCGATTCCGCTCAACTCCTTTTGGCGCGGCTGCAATGTGGCATTTGCATGCAACGAAATGAACACATCGGCGTTCTTGCTGTTGGCAAACTCCGTGCGCCGCTTGAGCGGGATAAAGACATCTTTTGAGCGCGTCATATACACCGTGTAGCCACGTTTCTTGAGCTCCTTTTCGAGCTCGTTAGCAACAGAGAGCACAACGACTTTTTCGCAAACCTTTGCCACGCCCATTGCGCCGCAATCGCGCCCGCCATGCCCTGGGTCAATCACAACAACGCGCCCCTTTGCGGCGCTTGGCTTGGCTTTTGGGCTCTCCTCTTTTGGCTTGGTCGTCTTGTTTGCTTTGGGCTGTACAATCGTGATATAGGCGCTTGTGTCTTTGAAAGAAATGCTTGTTTCAAGCATGGTTTTGTGCGAGAGCACAAGCCGCGTTTTTTGTGTCGTGTTCTGCGCAACCTTGAGCTGCACGCCATTTTCGAGCTTCTCGCTGATGATGCCATCGAGCAAAACGGCATCGAAATCATAAATATCACGTTTCAAGTCGTTGGATTTGAGCTGAAAAAAATGGACGATTCCCTTCGTGGCGGTTTTGTTGAAATGCAGAATCACGCTCTCTTCGTCTAGCTCCACGCTCTCAATCTGCGGCAGTGGCGCGGCTATGCCCAAAGCCAGCAGCCAGAGTGCGCAAAATACCCTAATCGCAAATGAGTTCATTCATTATTTCTCGAACGCTGACGATTTTATCGATTCTATATCCATTCGCTCCTGTGAAATACAAGCCGTTCATCGCGTCTCCAAGCGCTCCGTCCCCGAGCCTATCGGCGATGCAATAGCCCACAATCTTTGCCTGAACACCGCGTTGGCATGGCTGCACGCAATGGCTCACGCATGCAATCTTTGGCGCTGTGCCTTCTTGCATGCGTTGCAAAACGCCGCGCATAATCGCGCGCGCGGGGTAGCCAACGGGCGATTTGACAAGCACGATGTCGTCTTTGTCGATTGTCGGCATGAGCTTGGCATAATATTTCGCATCGCATTCATGCGTGCCGAGGAATCGGGTTGCCATCTGCACGCCGCTTGCGCCCATATCCATGAAGCGGTCGATGTCGGACCTGTCCCAGATTCCGCCGGCGGCAAGCAGCGGAATGTTGCCCCAATCTTTCGCCTCTTTCACGACTTCGGGGAATACAGATTCGAGCTGATACTCGGGCTTGAAGCAATCCTCATACATCACGCCCTGATGCCCGCCGCTCAAGGGTCCCTCGACAACGACAGCGTCAGGAATCCGCTTGTAGCGCCCATTCCAACGTTTGCAAAGAATGCGCAACGCGCGCGCGCTACTGACGATGGGCACGAGCGCCACATCGGGAAAATCGGACGTAAATTCGGGCATGTCTGTGGGCAAGCCCGCGCCCGTGATGATGATGTTCGCGCCCGCCTCGCAAGCGTCATGCACCACGCGCCCATAGTCGTTTATCGCATACAAGACATTCGCACCAAGCGGCGCGCTGCCGCAACGCGCACGTGCGTTTTTGAATATCTCAATCAATGCGGCTTTGGAATAGAAATTTTGCGGCTCAAACGGGCGATTCTTGGCGAGCTTTTGCACGAAGGCGAAATTTTGATAATATCCCGTTCCAACGGCGCTGATGACGCCAAGCCCGCCTTCGTGCGACACCGTGCCCGCGAGTTCGTCCCAGCTAATCCCAACACCCATACCACCTTGAACGATTGGGTAAGGAATTGTGTAGCCTCGTATGGTTAGGGGTGGTAGTGTTGTTTTGCGCTGCATGCTAACCTCTATCGTATCAAAACGCGGAGAAATTTTCTCTTGCCGACTTGCAAAATATAGTCTCCAACGTCTAGTTGTTTGTTAATATCAGATTCTTTTTGCTGATTGATTCGCACTGCGCCTGCCGCAATCTCGCGCCGCGCTTGGCTTGTCGAGCCAACGAGCTTGCCATCGACAAGCGCCTTGCAAATCCACAATGTGCCGTTGTGCTCTAAAACGGGCATATCGTCCGGAATTTGATTTTGCGCAAAGACGCGCGCAAACTCCGCCTGCGCCTCGTGCGCCTCGCTTTGGCTGTGGTAGCGCGCCGTGATTTCGAGCGCAAGGGATTCCTTGGCGCTTTTGGGGTGCAGCGCGCCGCTTTCAACCCTCGCCTTCATCGATTCAATCTCATCGAGCGCAACATCGCTCAAAAGCTCATAGTAGCGCCACATAAGAGAATCCGAAAGGCTCATGATTTTGGCATACATCTCTTTGGGGCTATCCGTCAAGCCAATGGTGTTGCCCAAGCTCTTGCTCATCTTTTGCACACCGTCAAGCCCCTCGAGCAGCGGCATCATGAGCACAGCCTGCTCTTGCTGCCCGTTAGGCAGCCCATAGC
>CAMXAV010000052.1 GCA_947179285.1 uncultured Helicobacter sp. | reverse complement strand
GTCGGCGAGATATTGGATATAGGTGCGGATAATGTCGCTCGTGAGCCCGAGAATCTGCCCTTGCGTGATGTATTCGCCCCATGCGCTCTCGATGTCGACGGCTTTGCGGAACATCTCGATGACTTCGTCAATGAGCGCGGGGGTGAAGAGCTCGGGGCGTTCGTTGCGCGCGGAGTTAATCATATTTTGGAACAAGATGAGATGCGTGACTTCATCGCGTTGGATAAAGCGTATCATCTGCGTGCTGCCCAACATCTTGCCGCTACGTGCGAGCGTGTAGAAAAACGAGAAGCCCGAGTAGAAATAGATTCCCTCAAGAATCTGGTTGGCAAACATCGCCTTAATCATCGATTCATCGCTTGGATTGCTCGCAAGCTGCTCGTAAACTTGGGCGATGTGGTCGTTCTTGCTGCGCAACGACATATCGCTGCGCCACATTTCATAGATTTCATCGGTGTTTGCCGAAATCGATTCGACCATCACGGCATAGCTTTGCGAGTGTAGTGCCTCCTCGAAGGCTTGGCGCACCAAGACGAGGTTGATTTCGGGGCTTGTGATGTAGGGGTTGATGTTGTCAATCAGGTTATTGGTTTGCAAAGAATCCATAAAGATAAGCTGCGCCAAAGCCCTATCGTAGCCGCATTTTTCGGCGCTTGTGAGCCCGCCATTGTAGTCTTTTTTGTCGGGGTTCATATTGACTTCTTCGGGAAACCACGTGTTCGCAAGCATCGTTTTCCAAAGCTGATATGCCCATTGGTATTTGATTTTGTTTAGCTCAAAAATGCTCGTTGGATTGCCCCCAAAAATCTTGCGTTCGTTCACGGATTCTTTGGAAAAAGGATTGTATATTTTTTTACGTTGTAACATGTGCGCCGTCTTTCATAAAGATAAAATTATTTTGTGTCGTGTTCGGGTGTGGCGATTGCAAACATATACGCAGCCCAAACAAAAGGTGATGATAACATGAAAAAGCTTAAAGTATAGACCAAGCTGCGGGTATGGCTTCTCCTACTTCCTGCGCCGATTGACGCGGCTTGACAAAGCCGCGCAAATCATGGAGGTGCGACTTTAGTCGCACTCATTATTTTATGTGTGCGATTGAAATCGCACCTCCACATTCTCTTCTATTCCCTTGCAGAAAGAGGAATGAATGGTTAAGCTTGATTTTTGATATAATAACCTGTTTATGAGCAATATGTTTTAATGGGCAATGATGACGATTATAATCGCAAACTCGAGGAATTTTACACGGAAAGAAAATATTATAAGTTTCTATCCTATCAGGATTTCATGCATAAATTTTATCCTATGGAGGTGCGGCTTTAGCCGCACGCATTATTTTATGTGTGCGATTAAAATCGCACCTCCACAAATCACGCTCGCCCAAGCCCCGCGAGCCGCGCTCGCGAGCCAAACGCAAGCGCTCAAACGTTTAGTTTTTCTCAACATCAACGAGCTTATTCGCGCCAATCCATGGCATCATCGCGCGCAATCGTGCGCCCACAACCTCGACTTGATGCGCGGCAAGATTCTTGCGCTCGGCGTTCATGCGCGCATAGCCCGCCTTGCGTTCCAAAATAAAGTCTTTGGCGAAGCGCCCCTCTTGAATGTCTTTCAAAATCGCCTTCATCGCCTTTTTGCTTTCGGCATTAATCACGCGAGGACCGCTGACCATGTCGCCATACTCGGCTGTGTTTGAAATCGAATAGCGCATGTTGGCAAGCCCGCCTTCATAAATCAAATCAACAATCAGCTTGAGCTCATGCAAGCATTCAAAATATGCCATTTCTTCGGGATAGCCCGCCTCTGTGAGCGTCTCAAACCCAGCCTTAACGAGGCTCGTTACGCCGCCGCAAAGCACGGCTTGTTCGCCAAAGAGGTCGGTTTCTGTCTCGTCTTTGAATGTTGTTTCGATGATTCCGCTGCGCCCGCCGCCGATTGCTGCGGCATAGCTTAGCGCGATTTCTTTGGCGTCATTCTTACTTGTGTCTTGCTCAACAGCGATGAGGTCGGGGATTCCGCCACCCTTAACAAACTCGCTGCGCACGGTGTGCCCGGGCGCTTTGGGCGCAACCATGATGACGCCAACGCCCTTTGGCGCTTTGATTTGCCCGAAATGAACATTGAATCCATGCCCAAACGCGATGATTTTATCTTCGCAAAGATGCGGCGCAATGTCGCGCGCAAACACATCGGCTTGCAATTCATCGGGAATCAGAATCATCACGACATCGGCGGCTTTTGTCGCCTCGCTAACCTCGAGGACTTGGAAATTTTTCGCCTCTGCCTTCGCCCAGCTCTTGCCCCCTTTGTGCAGCCCAACAACCACATTCACGCCCGAATCGCGGAGATTCTCCGCATGCGCATGCCCTTGGCTGCCAAAGCCAATAATCGCGACTTTTTTCTTTTGAATAAGCCCAAGATTGCAATCTTTGTCGTAATAGACCTTTAGTGCCATTGTTTTCTCCAATGTGAATTTATGCTAAAATATAAATCTAGCGTGTAGCGCATTATAATCTCAAAAGCTTTAGAAATCTCTAAAGCATTCAAGGAATCGCCATGAAAAGCACCTTTGATACGCTCAAGCAGGGGGCAGAATTTGCCTCTGAACTGATGATGATTCTCCTTGAGCTGCGTGCGCCGCATATTGCGCCCATTTTTCTCGCCCTCAAAGACCGCTTTGCCGAATCGCCGCTGCCAACGCTCGATGAATGCGGCTTGCAAAAGGAGCATCTGCCCGAGCTTGTGCATGCGTTCTCGCTCTACAACATGCTGCTGAACATCATCGAGGAACGTACCAAGACGCAGCAGCGCAATGTGAGTAATCTCTTGCTAAACACCATCGAGGAGCTCGAACAAACCTTCGACCGCTGCGATATTCTCGCAAGCCTCGAGACGCTCGAGTTCTACCCCGTTTTCACGGCGCACCCCACAGAATCGCGCCGCCGCACATTCCTCGAATCGCACCACGACATCTACAATTTGCTTGACAAAATCTATTCCGCGCCAAACGAGCGTGAATCGAAGCATTATCTCGATAGGCTCATCTACCGCCTCGTGCTGCTCTGGAACACGCCGCTTGTACGCAACGAGAAGCTCGAGGTGCTTTTCGAGCTCGATAACTTGCTCTATATCATCGAAAGCTCGCTGCTAGGCAGCGCGCTCAAGAGTGCGAAGCAGATTGCAAATATCTTGCAAAAGCCGCTCGCGCGTTCGCCCATTCGGCTCGGTAGCTGGATTGGCGGCGATAGAGACGGGAATCCCAATGTGAATAATCAAGTCATGCTCAAGGTCATGAAGATTGCGCATGAGAATATCATCAAAATCTACCTAAAGCGCATCGTGCGCCTCTCGCGCGAGCTCTCGCACTCGAGCGATTTGTGCGCGCCCACGCAGGCTTTGCGCGATTCTTTGGCGCGCGAAATCGCACATCTCCCGCCCTCGCTTGCGACTTTTCACCAATACGAACCCTTCCGCGCCAAGCTGCGGCTCATGCGCCAAAAGCTCGAGAATCGGCTCGTGTATGTCCACAACCCCACATCGGTGGATTTTGTCTATCGGCACAGCAGCGAGCTTGTCGCCGACATTGACTTGCTCATCGAGAGTATGGACAACATCAGCGCGACATTTTTGCGCGAGTTTCGCAACCTCGTCTTGATTGCCGGATTCCATCTCTTCACGCTCGATTTTCGCGAACATCGCGACACAATCGGCATGGCAATTGAAGAAATCTTTGCGCTACTCGGCTATGTGCAGGGCGATTTTTGGAATCTCCCCAAAACGCGCAAGATTGAGATTCTAAACGCCGCGCTTGCCGCGCCGCCCATTGTGTTGCAATCGCTCATTGGCAAGGTGTCGCATAGCACAGAAGAGATGATGTGCGCATTCTTACAGATTGCGTGGGCACGCGAGCGCATTAGCAAGAAGATTCTCAACAGCTTCATCGTCTCGATGACGCAAGATTCTGCCGATTTGCTCGCCGTGCTGTGGTTTGCAAAACAAAGCGGGCTGTGGGTGCAGGGCAGCAAGGCGAGAATCTCGATTACGCCGCTGCTTGAGACGATTGATGATTTGCAAAAAGCGCCCGAGATTCTGCACGACCTTTGCGCCAATCCCTACTATCGCGACTATCTCACGCAACGAGGCGATGTGCAAGAGATTATGATTGGCTATTCTGATAGCAGTAAAGACGGCGGAATCTTTACGAGCAACTATGCGCTGAATGCCGCGATTAACGACCTCATGGCGCTCAAAGATAAACTTGGAATCTCGTTTAAGCGCTTTCACGGGCGCGGCGGCAGCGTGAGCCGCGGCGGCGGCAAGCTCGAAACGGCGCTTTTTGCCTCGCCCCCGCAGAGTGTCGCAGGGTTCTTGAAAACAACAGAACAAGGCGAGGTGATTGCCGCAAAATACCTCAACCGCTCGAACGCGACATATCATTTCACAACAACGCTCGCCGCGCTGCTCAAATGCTCGGTGCATGATAGATTCCATATCAACACGCACAAAGAAAGCGAGGCGCAAAAGCGGCTTTTGCGCGAGATGAGCGCCATTTCGCGCAAGAAATACCGCTCGCTTGTCTATGAAACAGACGGATTCATCGACTATTTCAAAGAGGCAACGCCGATTAGTTTTATCCAGCAGCTCAACATCGGCTCGCGCCCAAGCAAGCGCCGCGACACGCAGCGCGTGGAGGATTTGCGCGCGATTCCGTGGGTGTTTGCATGGACGCAGAATCGCGCCATTTTGCCCGCGTGGTTTGGCGTGGGCAGCGGGTGTGAGGGCGTGAAAAACGCACGCGAGATTCTGCAACAATGCTATGCCGATGTGCCTTTTTTCAAGGTAACAATCGATAATATTGCGCGTTCGCTTTTGAAGGTGAACTTGCAGATTGCGAGCCTGTACAATCAATTTGTCAAAAACGGCACGTTGCGTGAGCAGATTTTTGACATCATCTGCGCCGAGCATGCGCTGACGCTTGCGTGGGTGAAAGAGATTCGCAACGAAAAGGAATTGCTCGAAAACGAAAGCGCGTTGCGCGAATCGCTTTTGTTGCGCAATCCAACGATAGACGCAATCAATTATTTTCAAGTGGAGCTCATCAAAGAGTTTGAAGAATCGCAATATGATGAGCGCAAGCAAAGGCTAACAAAGCTCATTGCGAGCACGATTGTGGGCATTGCACAAGGCATGAAAAACACAGGATAGGAACACAATGAAATCAGAGATTATTCAAAATATCAAAAGCTTGCCTGTCATTCCCGAGAGCGTGCGCAAGATTCAAGAGGTTTGCAGCGATGCGCGCTCGAGCATCGCCGATGTGGTGAAGATTGTCGAGAAAGACCCGATTCTGACCGCAAGCCTCTTGCGCGCCGCAAACTCGCCGCTGTATGGCTTTGCACGCGAGGTGAATACGATTCCGCAAGCCATTTCGCTTTTTGGAATGAGCACGATTAAGGGCTTTGCGATTGTTACGGTGATTAAGAGTCGCTTCAAAATCGACCTCTCGCCATACAGCCTAAGCGACAAGGATTTCTTGCGCACAGCCGAGCTGCAAAACGCGTTTATGGTGCGTTGGATTTCCAAATCAAACCGCACATTGCTCGACTTGCTCGCGCCCGCATCGTTTTTGCTCGAAATGGGCGTGGTGATTTTGAGCAATGTGCTCATTCAAAAAAACGAGCAGGAGATGTTCCAAAAAAAGCTGCAAAAGCGCCTTGCAAAGCCCATTGCCGAGATTGAACGCGATGTGTTTGGCATGAGCTCTTACGAGGCTGCTGCCGAGCTGTTTGAGTATTGGAACTTCGATAAGTCGCTCGTGGCGATGATGCGCAATATCCAAACGCCCGAAAAGGTCGCAAAGAATCTGCGCCGCCATGCCTATGCGCTAAGCACCGTGCAAAGCCTGATTAGTCTTTATGATGCCTTTAGCGATGAGCAGATTCAAAACGCCACAAAGCTCGCAAAAGCGGGGCATTTCCAAGAACATCTCTTCGTTTCTGCACTCAATGACTTCCAAGAAATCTTGCAATAGCGCATCGCCCTTTGTGGGCTATCTCTGCACACATCAAGCGCGCCTGTGCGTGCGCCATATCAAAACGGGCAAGATTCTGCCCGTTGCCGCGAGCCAGAAGTCGTTGCGCGTGCTGCCGCAAGACACATTGGTTCTCATCA
>CAMXAV010000051.1 GCA_947179285.1 uncultured Helicobacter sp. | reverse complement strand
CCCGTAATCTGTGCGGCGGGGAAGAGGTTGAATCGGTTGATGATGTCGGGTCCCACAATGCGTTTAAAGGTAATGAGCGTGTTGAGTGGCACCATCTCCCCTGCGCTAGAGCGCACAAAAACCTCGCTCATCTGCTCGGGTCCGCTGCGATACGAGCCATCGGATTGGAGATAGACTTTGTAGGGTCGCCCAAAGAGGTTGAAATCGTTGATATACGCGCTACCAAAGACGATTTGCATTGTGTAGAACACATCGCGCACGCTCACGCCCGCCGCCTTTGTCTTCTCGCGGTCGAGCTCGGCATAGAATTGTGGCGTGTTCATGCTCAAGCCCGTGCGCAACGACATGAGCTCGGGGCGCTCACTAGCCTTTTGCATAATCAATTGCACATATTTATTCAGCTCTTCATAGCCCGAGCCTAGACGATTCTGCACATAAATTTCAAACCCGCCGCTGATACTCAAGCCCATAATGGGCGGAGGATTGAGGAAAATCGAAAAGGATTCCTTGCTCGCCATGAGCTGCCCCATCACCGAAGCGGCGACAATATCGGAACGTTGGTCGTAACGTTTGCGCTCTTTCCAATCGGTTAGGCGCACGAAAAACGCGCCCGAATCGGGCTTGAGCGCGCTGTTGAGCATGTCGAATCCCGCAAGCCCCGTAACGCCTTCGATGTTAGGATTTGCAAGCAAAGTTTTGCTCACCTCTTCGCGCGCGTCCATTGTGCGATTGAGCGATGACGCGGGGGGTAGCATCACGACACCAAAAATCCCCCCCTTGTCTTCGGGTGGCACAAGCGAGCTTGGCAATCTCGTGAAGATTCCATACGTGATTGCGCCAATGCACGCGACAATCGCGAGGCTGATAAGGACATGGTGCAAGACAAAATGCACGCCCTTGACATAGACTTCGGTACTCCAATCGAAGAAATCATTGAATTTTTCGACAATCCAATATTCCTTTGGTTCTTTGTTTTTGATGAGCAACGCACAAAGCGCGGGCGTGAGCGTGAGCGCAACGAAACCAGAGAGACAAACAGAAATCACGATTGTAACGGCGAATTGTTTGTACATCTGCCCCGTGAAGCCGCCCAAGAATGAGATGGGGATAAACACAGCGGAAAGCACGAGGACGATAGAGATGACGGGCGAGACAATCTCTTGCATTGCCTTGATGGTCGCCTCTTTAATCGGCAGCCCTTCGGTGCGGTGAATCCGCTCGACGTTCTCGATGACAATAATCGCGTCATCGACAACGATTCCGATTGCGAGCACGAGCCCAAAGAGCGTGAGCAGGTTAATCGAGAATCCAAGCGCCATCATTCCCGCAAACGCGCCGATAATCGACACGGGCACGGCGAGCAACGGAATGAGCGTTGTGCGGAGATTCTTCAAGAAGAAATACACAATGATTGCCACGAGCAGAATCGCCTCGATGAAGGTTTTAATCACCTCATCAATCGCGACATCGACAAACTTGGTCGTGTCAAACGCGACTTTGTAGGTCATGCCTGCGGGGAAGTTTCTGCTAATCTCCTCGAGCCTTTTGGCGACAAGCTCTGCGGTCTCGCGCGCGTTTGCGCCCGATTGCAAGAAGATTCCAATCGGCACGGCTGCCTTGCCGTTATAGGTCGCATCAAACGCGTATTGCGCCGCGCCTAGCTCGACTTTGGCGACATCTTTAATGCGCAAAAAGCTGCCATCGGGCTGTGCCTTGATGATGATGTTGCCAAATTCTTCGGCATCAACGAGCCGCCCTTTGGTGAGGATTGTATAGGTAAAAGCGGGCTTGAGCTCGTTTGGTTCCTGCCCAAACTGCCCCAAGCCAAATTGTGCGTTTTGCTCCTGAATCGCCGCGCTGACTTCAGAGGGGGTGATATTAAACGATGCGAGCTTATCGGGATAGAGCCACACGCGAATCGAATAGTCTTTACTTCCAAAAATCTGCGCATCGCCCACGCCCTTGACGCGCTTGAGGTCATCAAGCACGTTAATCAAAACATAGTTCGAGAGATAGAGCATATCGAAGCTTTCATCGGGCGAATAAATCGTGAGAACCTCGAGAATGCTCGAATTGCGTTTGGCTGCCGTAACGCCTTGCGCCTGCACCTCGGCAGGCAGTGTCGACATCACCGATTGCAATTTGTTATTCACATTCACGGTCGCCATGTCTGGGTCTGTGCCAATCTCGAAATACACATCGATAGACGCTTGCCCGCTTCCTGTGGCGACTGATTTCATGTAAATCATATTCTCCACACCATTCACAGCCTGCTCGATAGGCGCGTTGACGATGTTTGCGATTGTCTCGGCATCGGCGCCTGGGTAGAACGCATTGATGCTCACCTGCGGGGGCGTAACGCGCGGATATTCCTCAATCGACATATTAAAAATCGAGAGTCCGCCCGCAATCACGATGATAATCGAAACGACCGTTGCAAAAATGGGTCTTTCAATGAAAAATTTGGAAAACATTACTGCACGCTCCCCTCGGCTTCGACAGGGCTATCGGGGCGAATTTTCATGAGGTTGTTTGTAATCAGCTCATCGCCATCTTCAAACATTCCCGTGATGACAAAATCGCGCGCAAGCGATTGTGCGATGTTGATGGGGACGATTCTAGCGACACCATCTTTGAGCAAATAAATAAACGAGCCTTGCGCTGTTTGCATCACCGCTTTTTGCGGAATCACAGCCGAATCGGGAATCTTGATTCCCTCAATCGCAACGCGCACAAACTGCCCGGGAATGAGTCGGTTGTTTTCGTTGGGGACAATCGCGCGGAGCTTGATGCTGCCGATACTCTCATCGATTCTGCTATCGATGAAGTCAAGCTTGCCGCTATCGAGCTCTTCGCCTTGGCGGCTGAATACCTTGACATTCAAATCCTCAAGCTTGGTGTCAATCTTGCCCGTGCGCACGGCATTAATCGAATCAATCGCTTGCGAATCGGCGATAGAAAACTCGATATAAATCGGCGCTGTTTGTGTGATGGTCGTAACCATCGTGCTGCCCGCCGTGCCCACATACGCGCCGACATCTTGCAGCTTCACGCCGCTCATTCCGCTCACAGGCGCGGTTACGGTCGTGTAGCTAAGGTTCAGCTCGGCACGAGCGAGTGTCGCCTCGGCGTTGGCAATGTTTGCGCGCGCGCTTTCAAACGCGGCAAAGGCGCTGTCGTGCTCCTTTTGGCTCACGGCTTTTTGCTCAAAGAGCTTGCTCACGCGCTGCCATTCGCGCTCGGCTTGGTTGAATGTCGCTTGGCGCGTTTCGAGCGCGGCTAGCGCCTCGTTATACGCGGCTTGGTAGATGTCGGCATCGATTCTAAAGAGTGGCGTGTCTTTCTCGACAAAATCGCCTTCTTTATACAATTGCTCCAGCAATGTGCCCGCAACTTTGGCATAGACCTCGACAGCGCCCATACTCCGCACGCGCGCGGGGTATTCAAACTGCAGATTCTGTGCGCCTTTGGAGATTTTGACGACATCAGCCTTGATTGCTGGGCGCTGCTGCGGAGCGGCTTGGGTTTGCTCGCCCGAGCCCCCACAACCCCACAACAAAAAAGCAGAGCAAATGCATGTTGCAATAGTCTTTTGTTTTGATATTTTCATTCTCGAGTTCTCCTTAGAATGCGTTTATTAGGCAAGATGATGCTAGCAAAAACAATCGAATCAAAAGTGCAATTTTATCACAATTTCGAGTTAATGGTTAGCAAACGCGCCCAAGCAGACATGCCATAAATTTGTCGTCTAACTCTGCTATAATGGAACGCAATTTTTCACGCACAAAGGCTTTTTATGACGCAACATGCGATTCGATACACGACTTTAAACGAGGCGCTTGCGCTGTATGATAAAGATATTTATGAGCTCGGCGAGCAGGCAGATTCAATCCGCACAGATTATCATGGCAAAAAAGTTTTTTTTAATTCCAATGCACATCTCAACCCCACCAATGAATGCTCCGATGTGTGCCGATTCTGCGGCTTTTCGGCACATCGCAAAAACCCCCACCCCTACACAATGACCAAAGACGAGGCGCTCGCGCGGGTTGATGAGGTTGTCGCCAATGGTGCGCTCGAGATTCACATTGTCGGCGCGCACAACCCAAACTGCGACCTGCAATGGTATTGCGATGTGTTTGCAAACATCAAAAAGCGCCACCCAAACTTGCACATCAAGGCGATGACGGCTGCCGAGGTGCATTTCCTCGCAGCCACAGCGGGAATCGCGTTTGAAGACGTGCTCGAAAAAATGGCAGAATCGGGCGTGGATTCGATGCCCGGAGGCGGGGCGGAGATTTTTGACGAGAAGCTGCGCCATAGCATCTGCAAGGGCAAGGTGAGCGCGAGCGGCTGGCTCGCAATCCACAGGCATTGGCACAAAATGGGCAAAAAAAGCAACTCAACAATGCTGTTTGGGCACATCGAAAACCGCGCACACAGAATCGACCACCTGTTGCGGCTGCAACAACTGCAAGCCGAGACGGGCGGATTCAACGCGTTTATCCCGCTTGTCTATCAGAAAGAGAACAATTTTTTGCACGTTACAGACTTTCCGACAGGGCAGGAGATTCTCAAGACAATCGCGATTGCGCGCATGCTGCTGCCCAACATTCCGCATATCAAAGCCTATTGGGCGACACTCGGAATCAACATGGCAATGGTTGCGCAAGAGTTTGGTGCAGACGACTTGGACGGCACGATTCAAAAAGAATCGATTCAAAGCGCAGGCGGCGCGAGCAGCGCGAGCGGAATCACCAAAAACGAGCTCGTGTTCCAAATCAAAAACGCGGGCTTCGTGCCCGTTGAGCGCGATACGCTCTACAACGAAATCCATGTCTATTAGGGGAGAGCATGCGTTATTATAGTTATGAAAACTTTCGGGACGATATGAAGATTCTCGTGAGCAAGCTCGATGAGACGCCCGATGCGATTGTCGCGATTGCGCGCGGCGGGCTCACGATGGGGCATTTCTTGGGCATTGCGCTCGACATTCGCAATGTCTTTACGATTAATGCAACGCTCTATTTCAACAAGCAAAAGGAACTGCTGCAAATCTCGAACATTCCGAGCCTTGAGGGGCATGAAAATGTGCTTGTTGTCGATGACATTGTCGATAGCGGCGAGAGCATGAGCAAGGTCTGCCAGATTCTTAGCGCGAGCAACCCGAGCGCACGCATACAAAGCGCTGCGATTTTCTACAAAGACGCGGCATGCATTATGCCAACGTATGCGCTGCACCGCACAGAGGAATGGATTGAGTTTTTTTGGGAAGTCGATGTGCTCGATGGGCAGAGGATTGAGCAGCGATGAACCCTTTCACACGCATTATCCGCGCCAATCAGCTCAAGACAAACGCTGTGCTTGCCATCTATTTTGCGCTTTTTTTGTGCATTGGGCTCTTGGGCGACATCGTGCGCATCAACGCGCCAAGCTTTGGCGCGCTTGTGAGCTTTCAAATCTTCCCGCTCATCACATGCATTATGGCGCTTTGCGCCATCGCCGTGATTCTATACAGCATTGGGAATTTTCGGCAGATAATGCTAAGCGGCGATACATATAAAGAACTCACGCCGCAAAGCGCACAGACGCAAAAAGAAAAGCAGATTGTGCAGATTCTCGATGAGCTTTTGTATCAGTCGCAAACCCCGTTTCGCCCACGCCTCTACCTGCTCGAAGCGCCCTATCTCAACGCCTTTGCGAGCGGTTGGAATCAAAACAACGCGCTGATTGCGCTCACAAGCGCGCTTACCAATACGCTCGACCGCGATGAAATCAAAGCCGTGATGGCGCACGAGCTAAGCCATATTCGACATGGCGATATTCAGCTCACGCTCGTTGTCGGAATCCTCGCCAACATCATGACGCTCGCGCTCAATTTCATCATTATGGCTTTTTTTGGCGGCAACCGCAACGAGGGCGCGAAAACGGCGCGTTCAATCCTCATGATTCTCTCGTTTGTCTTGCCGCTGCTCACGGTGTTTTTGCAAATGTTCCTAAGCCGCTCGCGCGAATACATGGCAGACAGCGGCGCGGCATACCTGATGAACGACAATCGCCCGATGATTGCCGCGTTGCAAAAAATCAGCGGCAGCTACGAGAAATATAACTTTGCCGATGTCGACACCAACCCCACGCGCCGCGCCGCGTATATCTTTGGCTTTGGCGAACTTTTGAGCACGCACCCGAGTATCTAGAACCGAATCCGCGCGCTCATGCATAAATAATGACAACCATGAAA
>CAMXAV010000050.1 GCA_947179285.1 uncultured Helicobacter sp. | reverse complement strand
TATTGTGTCGGCGGGATTCCGTTTGGTTTATTTTTTATGGGGATTTTCTATTGATTCTAATTGCTATTGGTCGGCAGCGGCAGCATTGGCGCAACGAATGTCTTGCGCGCATTGCAACAAAAAAACATCGCGCATGCGAAAAAGATTGCGTTGCTCACGGTCATTTTAGACGCATTCAAGGGCGCTGGCGTCATTCTCGCCGCGCGCGCATGCGACTTGGGCGCTGATGTGCAATGGAGCGTTGCCGTCTTGAGCGTGATTGGGCATTGTTATAGCCCGTTTCTGAAATTTGACGGCGGCAAGGGAATCGCCACAGGCGTGGGCGTGATGCTCGTTTTGTTGCCTATCGAGGCGATGCTTGGGCTCTTGGCGTGGTTTGTCGTTGGCAAATGGAGCAAGATTTCCTCGCTCGCCTCTCTTGCGGGCTTGGGCGGATTCTTAATCAGCCATTATTTTCTCAATCCCACGATTGCTGGGATTGAATCCCACGCGCCGATTATTATTATTGCTGTCGTGATTATTTGGAAACATCTCCCAAATATTCAGCGAATCTTGCAAGGCAAAGAACAAAAAATCGTATAGGAGAGATTTATGAAATCTAAACAAGAAATGGCAGTAAAAGTTCGTGATTTGGCATTTGATACAATTATTGGGTTGTTGCCAATCGAGCGCGAAAAACCACAACGTGTGGTTGTTAATTGCACGCTTTATTATCAATGCAAGAGTGAAGTTTTTATCGATTATTCACTTGTCAAAGATTATCTTATTACAACGATTCAACGCAAACAATTCAAAAAGCTTGAAGAAGCTGTCGTCTTTCTAACGCAAGGCTTGAAAGATTTGTTTCCAATCATTCATCGTTCCGAGCTCGAAATTATCAAGCCGCATATTTTTGATAATTGCAAAGTATCGCTATGCTTGACGCAAAAATTTAAGTGATTCATTCAATCTCAAGCACTCTGCCGTCTTTGAAGATTGCCTTTTTGTTGCCATCAAAAGCGCTTGGGTCGAGGAACTCGCCGGCAAAAAGCACGCTGCCTTGCCCAATTTTGGTGAGCAAAACAAACTCCCCTTCGCATTCCACAGCGCCGTCAACATCGCCATAGATTTGGAGATTGCCTTTGGCATGAATGCGTGCCCCGCTATTGATTCGCCCATAAATAATCAAATCATCTTCGCATAGAATCTCCTCGCCGCTGCGGATAATGCGGTTTAGAATCTGCGCTTGAATCGATTCGGCAACGGGCTGATTCTCGAGATGTTCATCGTCTATGATAGGCGCAACTTCTTGCTTTTTGGCAGGACGTTTGAGCTTTTCAAGCGTCTTGGATTCCATAAATAACAATCCGCGTTCACTAAGAAAGGCAGCAAGTGTTGGCGTGATTTCTTGCGAAAGCAAAAGCAAAAAATTTTGCAACAAAACACAATTGCGGTTGATATATTCCATGAGCCGATTTTCATCGCATGGCTCGATTTCAAATATCTTTAAATTGCTTTGCCTACCTTTTACCATTTTAATTCCTCTCTAACGGGAATGGGATTCGATGAGAACCTTTGCATCTTTGATAATTTTAAATAGATTATCATTAATCCATTTAGAATCTAGCCATTCTGTTGGGTTACTCTCAATTCCTTGAACAAGCGTAGCAAAATGCAAATGGTCGCCCAACACAAGCCCCGTTAAGCCCGTGTTTCCTATTTGTGCCCCCGATTCTAGCCGTTGCCCTTCTTGTACATCAATGCGGCTTAGGTGCGCATAGAGGCTCATGAGCCCAAGCCCATGGTCGATAATCACCATATTGCCATAGATTCCATTAAAGCCAGCAAACGCCACAACGCCTCCATTACTTAGAATCACAGGTGCTTGCTTGACGCTAGCAAAATCGATTCCTAAATGATACGATTCGCCGATGATGTTGTTTTCATACGAAAAATAGCGATGGTCGCCAAAGCGCCCAACGGCAGCGCCATTGCGCAGCGGATAGAACTTTGAAAGCGCAAAATCGGTTGGCAGAATCATTGCCTGATTATAATTTTGCCCCACGAGATTGATAATCTCGATATTCTTATCGCGAATGGTTTTGTTAATATAATTGAATTTATCGGCAGGCGATGCCAAGCTTTCGGGCGAAACTTGGTTAATCTCGCTAATGAGGCTCGTGATTTTGCCATTAATAAAATCATTACCGATTTTAATGGTCGATGCCTTGTATTCACGTTTGACGCGATAAAACGGCACGGGCATGACGCTCCTATTCCCCGCCTTGTCCTCGACAATCACGCGTGCGTTGAAGTCATCATCGCGCACGTCCCAAGCCACGAGCGCGGCATAATAGCCTCCATCGGCGAAATACACGGGCTTAAACTGCCACCTGCCACCTTCGAGCGTGATTGCCGAGAGGTTATCATCGAGTGCCTGAAAGACGACAAACGCGCTGCCCCCACGCACGATTTTATAGGAATGTGCGAGAATATCGATATAGGGTTTTTGCGTGTCTAGCATCGTGCGAATCGTTTTTTTGGCGGTGTTGCCAAAGCCAAAATAGCTGCTATCTGTCGCGGTGATTTGAATCTCGACACCGCCATCGCTTAGAAACATCGTATTTTTAGGCGCGGGGATTTCGATGATGACATGTTTTGGGTTGTTTTGCGGGTTCGTGCTCTCGACAAGTCGGCTTTCGCTGCCCAAGACCATATAGACTTGATAATTTTGGATTCCGCTCTCATCGCTAAGCGTGATTTGCAAAGAATCTTTGAAGTTCCAAAACACTTCGTCCGCAACATCGATGTGTGGAGGCTCGTTCTCGAAACTATCGGGATTGAGCGCCACAACACAACCAAATGCCACAATCACAAACACAATCGCTGACAATAGGATTTTTTTCATTCCATTCCCTCTAAAAATCGATGCAGTTTATTATACTCGGCTTTGTTTAAAAATCGCCATTTGGCTGGTTGAAGCGAAGAAAGAGAAACAAAGCCAAATTCTACGCGTTTGAGGTCGAGCACCTCGAGAGAAAATGCAGCAAAAAATCGCCGCAGCTCGCGGTTTTGCCCTTCGCAAATCTGCACGCGCATGCGCGCATAGTTTTTCGACTCGCCAAGCACCTTATACGACACAAACGGCGCAAAATCCATGCTCACAATCTTGCTTTTGTGGTGCGCGCCCTTGTGCGCATCGTCTAGGTGCAGCCCTTGCTCCATCGCGTCAAAAACAGCGGGCGTGAGCTTGCCGCAAAGCTTGAGATAATAGCTACGCGTGAGGTTGCTATGCGTGAGCGCATCGGCAACCTTCGCGCTATCAGTCAGCAAAAGCAGCCCCTCGCTCGCAAAGTCGAGCCGCCCAATCGTGCGAAAATGCGCGAACCCGCTTGGCAGAGAATCGAAAACTACGCGCCGATTGTGTTCATCATGCTTGCTCACAATCTCGCCTTTGGGCTTGTGGTAGGCAATCACGCTAAAACGTTTGCTCGGCTTAAGCGGTTTGGAATCAATTGTGATTCTATCTTGTGGCTTCACATGCTGCCCTGCGTTCGCTTGCGCCTTGTTTACGCGCACGCGCCCCTGCTCGATGAGCCTATCTGCCTCGCGGCGCGAGTACGTGCTATTGTGGGCGATGTATTGGTTGATTCGCATTGGTATCCTTTCTTTTCAGTGCAGACGCATTATAATTTTACATTATTTTGGAGGAATCCCATGGCAGCCAACAAAATCGATTTGCGCAATCAGTCCATTATCCGTCTCTTTTTCACCTATTTTATCCCCTCTGTTTGTGCCATGCTTGCCCTCTCGACCAACGCAACAATCGATGGCATCTTCGTGGGGCAAATGGTTGGCGCAGACGCGCTCGCGGCTGTTGGAATCGCGTGGCCCCTATTCCCCGTGATGATTGCCTACGAGCTTCTTTTCAGCATTGGCGGCGCGTCTTTGAGCTCGTATCATATCGGCAAGGGCAAGCCACAGCGCGCCCGCATGATTTTCAGCTCGATTTTTTATTTTGCGCTGCTTAGCGGCAGCATCATCGGCATTGTCTTGTTCCTCTTTCGCTATGAAATGGCGCGATTTCTTGGCGCGTCAGCCGTGCTCGAGCCGCTCGTGGTCGAGTATATCGGCGTCATCTTCTTGGGCGGAATCTTCATCGTGTTGCAACCCATGCTCGATATTTTCGCGATTAACGACAAGCGCCCCAACCTCGCGATGTTCGCGACAATCGCTGCGTCTTTACTCAATATTGTGTTGAATTATATCTTCATCTTCCTTTGGGGCTGGGGGCTCTTTGGCGCGGCGCTTGCCACAGTGCTTGGCAACGCGATTGGATTCTTCGTGCTGTTGCGGCACTTTGTGTTGCGGCAGGGCGAGATTTATTTCTTGCGCTATTTTAACATTCGCGCCTGCCTCGTTTCGGCAAAAAACGGAATCCCGCAATCAGTCGCAGAGATTAGCGCATCGCTCATGATACTCGCCTTCAACCACGCGTTGCGCGAAATCGCGGGCGAACGCGGCATTGCGATTTATAGTATCTTGATGTACACAGGAATCGTTGTCTTTACCGTGATTCTCTCGAGCGCGCAAAGCATTCAGCCCATCGCGAGCTTCAACTATGGCGCGGGCTGCACGCAGCGCATTCGCTCTGTGTTCTCCTTTGGGCTCGTGTTTTCGCTTCTGCTTGGAATCGTGATGTATGGGCTCTCAAGCGTCTTTGCGCCGCTGCTTGTGAGCATTTTTGTGGGCGAAGCCGAGATTCTGCGCGACCCCATGCTTGCCGCCGATGTCGCGCATGCAATCGGAATCTACTATCTCGGATTCGTGCTGCTTGGAGTGAACCTTTGTAGCGCGATTTTGTTGCAAAGCATTCAGCGCCCGTGGCATGCGCTGCTCGTTACGCTAAGCTCGAGCCTATTGTTTGCGATTCCGCTCGTGTTCACGTTGCCCAAATTTTGGGGCATTGACGGCGTTTGGTGGAGCTATCCATGCGCGATGGTGGCATCGAGCGTCATCGCATGCTGCGTGATTCTCTATGAGTTCAAAAAGGGCGCGTTGCGCCTTAGCTAATGCCGCTTTTCAAATCGCTCTTGAATCCCGCGCACACGATGAGCGCGATTGTGCCGCCCACGAGGTAATAGAGGAATGTGGGGATTGGCACAGGGTCGCCAGCGGCATAGGAATGTAGCCCCGAAAGATAGAAATTCACGCCAAAATAGGTCATGAGGATTGAATAGAATCCCACAACGCTAAGCGAGGCGAGGATATAGGGCGAATCGCCGCCGCGCACGAAGCGCGCATGCAAAATGAGCGTGTAGGTAACAATCGAAATTAGCGACCATGTCTCTTTGGAATCCCAGCCCCAATAGCGCCCCCAGCTCTCGTTCGCCCAGATTCCGCCCAAGAATGTCCCAACGGTGAGCATTCCGAGCCCGACAATGAGGCTTAGTTCATTCACGGCGCTAAGCGTTTGAATCGAGCCATCGAGCTGCGCGCGCTTGGGCGAGCGCAACAAGAAGAGCAGCAGAATCACCGCGCCAAGCAAGAACGAGAGCGCGAGAAAGCCATAGCTCGCCGTGATGATAGAGACATGGATATTTAGCCAATAGGATTTGAGCACGGGAACGAGATTGCCAATTTGGGGGTCCATGAAGCCCAAATGCGCGACAAACAGCACGATTCCAGCCATCACGGACGCTGTCGAAAACGCGAGCAGGAATCCGCGCAACAAAAGCACGCCGCAGATTGCCGTTGCCCACGCGATGTAAATCATCGATTCGTAGGCGTTGCTCCACGGCGCATGCCCGCCGACATACCAGCGCAGCCCGAGTGCAGCGGTGTTGAGCGCTAACACAAGCACGATGCAGCCAAGCAAGATTCTGTCGATTGTGCGGCTGCCCTTTGTGTTGCGCACGATTCGCGCGAAGCATATTGCGAACATGAGCAAGCCGAACAAAAGATAGAGATAGCAGAGAATCTGAAACGGGTTGGAGCGGTTGAGCAGAATCTCGGCACTGATTTTTGCGCCGCTTGGCAGGAGCGCTGCGCCGTATTTGTTTTGGTAGTCAAACAGCGGCTGCAAGGCAGAATCTGCCTCGCTCGCGCTCCCGCCCGCAACGAGGTCATCGAGCGCGCGGAAATAGTTGCGCACGATGTGCAGGATTTTGTTGCGCTCCTCTTCGTTAAAGAGCCCGAGCTCGACAGGCGAATACCATTTTGAAAGCATGGTTGGGTCGCCTGTGATATTGGCGTTCATTTTTTCGGGCGAGACGGGCAGAAT
>CAMXAV010000049.1 GCA_947179285.1 uncultured Helicobacter sp. | reverse complement strand
GGAACTACTTGCCATAGCAAGCACAACGTGCTTGCGTGTTAGATGATAGCTTTCCTCTTATCCCCCTAAAATCCCCCAATCCCTAGCACGCTTTTTAAAGGTTTGTGCTCCGCACGGACTATGCCCATATTCCACAGCGGCTTCGTCTATGTTATGCCTTTGGGACCCGAACATAGACGTTGCGCGCTGTGGCTGGGATTATTTAGAATCATGAGCAATAGCATAGAGATGTTTCGGCTTCGCCTCAACATGACAAAATTCCATGTGTCATTGCGAGCGAGCGGCGCGAGCGCGGCAATCAACGAGCATGGAATCTCAACAATGCAGGGCAACGCCCTCGCAATGACGCATAGCGCACAATACAGCCCAAACATCAACGTCACTACGGATTCCACAACCCATAATATGCCTGCCCCACAGCGAGCGAAGAATCCGTTGGGGCGAGTTTGTGATGCGTGAAAAAGGGGACGCCCTGCGCCTCGCATGCGGCTTTGCAATATGCGAGCAGCTTTTGGTTGCAAAAGCAGCCGCCGCAAAGCAAAAGCGGCAAATCGCCATGCTCCTCGCGCAGAATCTGTGCAGCAGAAACAAGCGTATGCGCGAGGCTCGCGATAAAATAGCTCGCCGCAAGGCGCGGTTGCGCACGCATGGCAAGAACGCCCCGCACAAGCGGCGCATAGTCGAAAACCTCGCCGCATAGCGGCAGCCCGTCTGCCGCCCGCCCCTCTTTCTCCCATTCGCGCGGGCTCAAACAGAGCGCCTCGAGCATGAGCCCGCATTCGCCGTCATAGCTCACGCGCAGCGCCCCGCAAAGAATCACGCACACAGCGTCAAACAGCCGCCCAACCGAGCTTGCACGTGGCGCGTTGCCTTTGCGCCATAGCGCATACAAATCCCCCGCGTTTGGCGGGCAATCGGGAATCAGACGCAGCGCCTCCTCGCCCACAACCTCGAACAACAGCGCGAGCGCGAGGCGCACGGGCTGTTCAATCGCCCTTTCGCCGCCAAGCAGCGCGAGCGGGCGCATGTGAAACGCGCGCGCAAAGCCATGCGTGTCGGCAAGCAGAATCTCCCCGCCCCAAATCGTCTTGTCTTGTCCATAGCCGCTGCCGTCAAACACCGCGCCAATCACGCGCCCGCTTAGGTTGTGCTCTGCCATGAGCGCGAGCGTGTGGGCATAATGATGTTGGACAAACACATGCTTTTCGTAGTCATGCGCGAGGCTATGGCTCGTGTAGCGCGGGTGCAAATCGGCGATGGCGCGGTCGCTCTTGGCGAAGTTTCGCGCAAAAAACGCGAGGCTTTGATTGTAGCGCGCATAGCTCAAGGGGCGCGAAAGCTCGCCCACAGGTGGCGCGAGCAGAATGGAATCGCCGATTCCAAGCGCGGGCGCGCTCTTTTGCTCGCCACCAAGCCCAAGAGTGGGGCGCGCAAAGCTACGCGCAAGCGGCAAAAGCAGCGGGTGTCCCCGCGAGCGGCGCAAACAATGCGCGCTATCGCCCACAACGGCGACAACGCTATCGTCATGCGCGCTTAGAATCGGCAGGTTGTGGCTGACGCACATATCATAGATTCCGCTAAGCGCGGCAATCTGCTCGTCATCGCACACAATCGGCTCGCCGCTTAGGTTTGCGCTCGTGAAGACAACGGGGAAAGGGACGCTTTGCATGATGGCATGATGTAGCGCCGTGTAGGGCAGAATCGCGCCAAGATAGGGCGTTTTGGGCGAAAGCAGCGCGAGCGGCAGCGCGCAATCTTTGCGCGGCAAAAGCAGCACGATGGGCGCGGCGCTACTTTGCAGCAGCGCCGATTCGAGCGCGTTGCAATGCGCCGCCTCGCACACGGAATCGAGATTTGCAAACATCACCGCAAAGGGCTTTGTCGGGCGATTCTTGCGCGCGCGCAAAGCCTCTAGCGCGCCTGTGTTGGTCGCCGCGCAGAGCAGCGCGAAGCCGCCGATTCCCTTTAGCGCGATGATTTTGCCCGAAAGCAGCGCCGCGACTGCCTGCGCGAGAATCGCGGCATTATCGCCTTGTATCGGATTATTGTCCGCGTCAAAGGCATGCAACGCAATGCCGCAACGCGCGCAAGAGTTGAGCTGGGAATGGAATCGCCGCGAGCTTGGGTCGTGATACTCGCGCTCGCATTCGGCGCACATCACAAAGCCGCGCATGCTCGTGTTTTCGCGCTCAAAAGGCGCACGTGCGATGATGCTCGCGCGCGCGCCGCATTGCGTGCAGGCAATAAACGGATAGCCATAGCGGCGATTGCTTGGGTCGTTAAACTCGGCGAGGCACTCGGGGCAGAGGGCAAAATCGGGCGGAATCTCGGCATTTGGGGCGAGCGTCTCGCTTTTGGCAATCATAAACGAATCATAATGTGCAAGCGGCATTGCGCGCATTTCTTGCTTGCTAATCTTCGCCTTTGGCGCGTTGCAAAGCCGCGCGAAGAACGATTGCAGCGCGTCTTTTTGCCCCTCAATCGCGATGAACACGCTCGAGCCATCGTTGCGCACAAAGCCCACGAGCCCCAATTCTACGGCTTGGCGATACACAAAGGGGCGGAATCCGATTCCTTGCACAATCCCGTGCAGAATAATATGGTAATGTTGTCTCTCCATTTGTGTGTCGATTCTAGTCAATTTTAGCAAACATTAAGCAAATGTAGCATAGCATATTCATTATAGAGTTTTCGAGCTAGGGGAGAGAATGACAAGTATCTATATTGGGAACATCACATATAGCGCGACAGAACGCGACATCGAACAATTGTTTTCGCAGTTTGGCGAGGTTGCCTCTGTGAAACTCATTAACGACCGCGAAACAGGCAGACCCAAAGGCTTTGGCTTTGTCGAAATGCACGCAGAGGCAGCGAGCAAGGCGATTGAATCGCTTGATGGCAAGGAATTTATGGGGCGCAACCTCAAGGTGAATCAGGCGCGTAGCCGAGACTAAAGGAATCATGATGAAAAAAATCTTACTCGCACTCCTGTGCTTATGCGCAATGGGCTTTGCGGCAGTGAACATCAACACAGCAAGCAAAGACGAACTCGCCACGCTCAAGGGCATTGGCGCAAAGAAGGCAGAAGCGATTGTCGAGTATCGCAACAAACATGGCAAGTTTCAAAGCATTGATGATGTGAAAAAAGTCAATGGCATTGGCGCAAAGCTCTTTGAATCGATTAAAGCCGACATCGTAACCACCGACAAAAAGGGAAAATAAAACTTGCCGCAAGATTCGTTTTTGCGTCTGTTTTGGCAGGGGCAGAATGTCGCCATTGTCGGGCTTTCGCCCGATTCTAGCAAGCCGAGCTATGAGGTTGGGGAATACCTTAAAAACGCGGGATATACTCTTTATCCTGTATATCCACGAGGAGAGGAAATTTTGGGCTTTTCTGTGTGCCATAGTCTGCAAGAGTTGCCATGTGTCGCCGATGTTTTGGTGATTTTTCGCAAGAGCGAGGCTGTCGAATCTGTTGTGCGCGAGGCTTTGGCGTTGCGCTGTGCGCGGCGAATCTGGGTGCAGCTTGGGATATGTAGCGCCCCTGCGCGCGCGGCGTGCGAGCAGGCGGGCGTGCCATATATCGAAAACCATTGCATTGCGCGTGAGCATGAGCGAATCGAGCGGCAAACAAATGTGCATGGAGGCAGGGCATGATTGCGCTTGCGAATATCATCGAAGCAGCCGAGCGCATCGCGCCCATTGTGCATCATACGCGGCTTGTTTTCGCGCCCCGAATGAGCGAGATTAGCGGCGCGAAGGTGTATTTGAAGCAAGAAAACTTGCAACACACGGGCGCGTATAAATTGCGTGGCGCGTTTAATAAGATTGCGCTAATGAGCGAGAGTGAGCGCGCGCGCGGCGTGATTGCGGCGAGCGCGGGCAACCACGCGCAAGGCGTGGCATATAGCGCGCGGCATTTTGGAATCCGCGCCGTGATTTTTATGCCCGAAGCCACGCCGTTGCTCAAGGTGAGCGCCGTGCGGCGCTTGGGCGCTGATGTCAAGCTTTGCGGCGATAATTTTGACGAATCCTACGGCGCTGCGCTCGAGTATGCCAAAGAGCATGAGCTTTTCTTTATTCACCCGTTCGCCGATGATGATGTGATTGCGGGGCAAGGCACCGTGGGGCTCGAGATTCTGCGCGAAAAGAGCGACATGCACACGGTGATTTTGCCCGTTGGCGGCGGCGGGCTTATCAGCGGCGTTGCGGCGCTATATAAGCAGATGAAGCCAAGCGTGCGCGTCATCGGCGTTTGCGCGCAAGGCGCGCCCGCGATGTATCAGTCGTTCTGCGCGCGCGCGATTCAAAGCTGCGCGAGCGTGCGCACAATCGCCGATGGAATCGCTGTGCGCGATGTGAACCCCAAGAACTTCGAGTACATCTGCGAGAGTGTCGATGAAATGGTTTGCGTGAATGACGAAGAAATCGCCGATGCCGTGCTGTATCTCATCGAGAATCAAAAAGTCGTTGTCGAGGGCGCGGGCGCGGTGGGCGTTGCCGCGCTCTTGAATGGCAAGATTGCCTTTGCGCAAGACGAGAATGTCGCCATCATTCTTAGCGGCGGGAATATCGATGTTACAATGCTCGGCGTCATCATCGAAAAGGGCTTGCTCAAATCACAGCGCAAGATGAAGTTCAACGTCACGCTCATCGACAAGCCGGGCAGCCTCAAGAGGCTCACAGACATACTCTCACGTGTCGATGCGAATATTGTCGAAATCAATTACGACCGCACCCTGACATCGCTTGATTATGGAGACGCGATTGTAACGCTCACGCTCGAGACCAAAGGCGGCGCGCACCAAGACGCCGTGCGCGAGGAGCTCCAAAGACATAAGTTTGAGATAAAAGAGCTGCTCTAATGTCCCCCGTTGTGGCAATGCGTGCGTCCCCGCCACAAAGGGCTCTTCTGTTTTTTGTGCTGCTGTTTTTCGCGTTGTGCGTCTTTGGCGCGCTCGTTGTGGGTGAGCGCAGCATGAGCCTCTATGAGCTGCGCCACCTCGAGGCAAAAGGCGCGGGGTTTTGGCTCGTTCAATGCGGAATCGCGCTGTTTGGGCAAAACAATCTGGGCTATTACCTGCCATTTGTGGCGCTGTTTGGCTGCAACATCGTGCTTTTCTATGCGCTCGCCTTGCGCATTCTTGGCGACACAGACGATGCCCTGCTCGCTTGTAGCGCGTTTGTGATGTTGCCTGCGAGCCTGCTCACAGGCTCGTTTGTGGGCGATAGCGCCGTTGTGCTCTGTGGGCTGCTCGCGCTGCTTTGCGCCGAAGCCTACCGCTGCCACAAGCTCTTCTTGCTGCTGCTGTTTGCGTGTTTGTGGCTCAATCCCGGCTTTGCCGTTGTCTATGCCGCGTTGTGTGTGCATGCCTTTTTGCGCGGCAACCTCGCGCTGCTTTTTTATGCGCTTGCGCTGCTGCTTGCGCGCATTGTGCTTGGGCTAAGCGTTGGCGGCGTGCCGCGCGGCTTTTTCCTCGACACTCTGGGCACGCTCGCGCTTTTGTTCTCGCCCCCGCTGTTCATCTACTACACCTACTGCCTCTATCGAATCTGCATCAAAGAGCCCAAAAATTTCCTCTTCTGGGTCTCGTTTATCGGAATCTTATGGACATTCTTTATCTCGATGCGCCAACGAATCATTCTCGAGAATTTTGTCCCAATCCTCATGCCCGGGCTGATTCTCTGCGTCTTCGTGTTTCTCTCGGGCTTGCGCGTGCGCCTGCGCCCGTTTCGCAAAGCCTATCTCCGCATGTTCGCCGTGGTGTTTGTGGCGCTTGTCGTCTCGTTTTTCTGCCTTGTGGGCAATAAATTTTTCTATCTGTTTCTTGACGAGCCGCGCACGCATTTTGCCTATAAATTTCAGATTGCAAAAGAGCTTGCAGAGGCGCTCAAAAGCGCGGGGATTACGCAAGTCGAGGCGAACGAGCGCTTGCAAAAGCGGCTTTTGTTTTATGGCATTGCGCCCATCAGCGAGGACACAACGCAACGTTGCTTCGTGCGCCTCTTGCCAAGCCCGCATGCGCGCGTTTTTGAGGTGCAATATCTCGGGGTTGTCGCCGAGCGATTCTATGTGTTGTGTTATGAGTCGTATTAGTGATGAGCGCGCTCAATTCCGCACCTCCATTTGTCATGTTGAGGCAAAGCCGAAACATCTCTTTGCTATTGCTCACCGATTCTAATAATCCCAACCACAGCGCGCAACGTCTATGTTCGAGCCGAAGGCATAACATAGACGCAGCGCTGTGGAGCGCGACATAGTCCGTGCGGAGCACAAACCTTTAAGAAGCGTGCAGGGGTTTGGGGGATTG
>CAMXAV010000048.1 GCA_947179285.1 uncultured Helicobacter sp. | reverse complement strand
GTGTTGCAATTGATATAAGACGAGAATCGCCCGCTACAACCAATCCCGCTCACAACGCAACCATCGCGTTCCATGTCCCAGCCCATTGCCTCAATCGCGCGAATGACGCTTTTGAGAATCACGCCATCGCCACAGCCCCAGCACCAGAGAGTGGGGATTTTATCGACCCGAAGGTATTTATCATAATCAAATGCCATTTATAGCTCCTTTATTGCTTGAACGAGTTCGCCCGGAGAGAGCGGACGACCATTGACTTTGCCCAAAAACTGCACCTTGCGCCTCATGACGCGTTCGACTTCTTTGCGGTATTGCCCCTTGTTGAGCTCGGCAACAAGAATCTTGTCGTGTTGCTTGCCGATTTCAAACAAACGTTGCTCGGGCGAGGGCCAGAGCGTGATGGGGCGAAAGAGCCCAACGCGTTCGCCTTCGGCGCGCAATTTGTCGATTGCCTCTTTGGCGCTTCGCGATGTCGAGCCATACGCAATCACGATTTTGTCGGCATCTTCGCAGAGATATTCCTCATATTTTTCGATTCGCTCGCGATGATTGAGAATCTTGCTGAACAATCTATCAATCAGATTCTGTGCGAGCTCTGCGTCCTCGGTGGGGAATCCGCGCGGTCCATGGCAGAGCCCTGTGATGTGGTAGCGATAGCCTTTGAAGAATGGGTTCAGAATCGCGGGTTCGCCCTGCTCGCGCTCGTAGGGTTGGTAATCTTTTGGGTCGCCCTCAAAGATTCTGCGGCGTTTCGAGAGGGCGCGTACCTCATCAAGGTCGGGAATCATCGCCTTGCCATACATGTGCCCAAGTGTCTCATCGAGCAGCAAAAATACGGGCGTCATAAATTCTTCGGCGAGGTTAAACGCGCGCACGGTCTCGAGATAGGCTTCTTCGAGGCTACCAGGGCAGAGCGCAATCGATTGAAAATCGCCATGTGTGGGGTTTGCGGCTTGCAGCACATCGCCCTGCGCAACGCGCGTTGGCAGCCCCGTTGATGGTCCGCCGCGCATCACATTCACAATCACAAGCGGCACTTCAGCCATAAAGCCAAGCCCAATCTGCTCTGCCTTGAGCGAGATTCCAGGACCAGAGCTTGCCGTCATCGACTTTTTGCCCGTCATAGACGCGCCGAGCGCAACGCAAATGCCGCTAATCTCGTCTTCCATTTGGATAAATGTTCCACCATTTTTGGGCAGCAAAACGCTCATTTCATGCGCAACTTCGCTTGAGGGCGTAATCGGATACCCGCCAAAAAACTGACAACCTGTTTCGATTGCGGCTAATGCTACTAGTTCATTGCCATTCGCAATTTCTTCTCTCATATTCTCTCCTACAATGCCATAAAGCGGTTGGCTTTGATTTGTTGCGCCCTTTCTTTCGATTCGGGCGTGAGCTTCGCAAATTTAAAATCCGAACGTTCGGCGACATGAATCGCAAAATCTGGGCAATGCAATTCGCATTCGCAACAACCAATGCAACGTTTTGGTTCCATTACGCGTGCGATTTTGCCCTGCACAAATTCTGCTCCAAGCTGCATCGCAAGCGTGCCACTCGGACAGAGCGAAACGCAGAGGTCGCAGGCTTTGCAACGATTGCTATCAATCCAAACGGGGACATTTTCAGGTCCTGTCATTTTTGCCATCTTGTTTTCCTTAAAGAATAGTTCAAATCCAATTCCGATTGCGGAATCAGCCCAAAAACTCCGCAGAATTTTTGGGTTGAGCCCTTTTAGAGCATTTGCTCATTTTTGAGGATTGTGATGAGCTCGGCAACCGATGCGACAGATTGCTCAAACGCCGCTTTCTCGGTCTCGTTGAGCTTGTATGTTAAAACCTTGCGGCAGCCGCTTGCGCCCAAAACAATAGGCACACCGATACAGACATCATCAAAGCCATACTCGCCCTCGAGCAACACAGAGGCACAGAGCACATCGCCCCTATCTTTCAAAATCGCCTCTGCCATCACCGCAGCGGCGCGTGCGGGGGCATAAAACGCCGAGCCATTCTTGAGATAGCCCACAATCTCGGCGCCACCATTGCGCGTGCGGTTTTCGATGTCGGCAATCACATCGCCCGAAACAAGGTCAGGAAGCGGAATCCCGCCCACAGTGGCAAAGCGCCCAAGCGGCACCATCAAATCGCCATGGCTGCCAATCACAGGCGCGATAATCTCGCTTGTTGTGAGCTGCAATTTTTCGCGGATATAATGCGCCATGCGCGCGCCATCGAGCACGCCAGCCATGCCAAGCACTTGTTCGCGCGGCACATCGAGAATCTTGCGTGTCAGATAGAGCATCGCATCGAGCGGATTGGTTACCATCACGACAACGGTATTTTTGAGATAGGGCTTGAAAGCGCCAAAAACCTCGCTCACAACGCGTGCGTTGGCAAGCAACAAATCAGAACGAGTCATGCCGGGCAATCGCGGCGAGCCTGCGCAAAAGAACAACACAGCGCAACCTTGCAACTCGGTATTGTCTTTGAGCAGCCGCACCGTTGTCGTGCTCCCCGCGATATACGCGCTTTGCATGATGTCGAGGCACATTCCTTGCGCCACGCCCTCGTTGTTATCATAAACAAGAATCTCGCTGCACATGTTGCGGTTTGCGAGATTCTGAATGAGCGTTGCGCCCACGCGCCCCGCGCCCACAACGCATATTTTTTGTCCTGCCATAGTCGCTCCTTTTTTCGTTTTTGCGATACTTTAATCTATGAAGTTTCGAGTAACTCTACTTTAAAAACGCTTAAAAAAAAATCCTTAGCGAATATTTTTTAGGTGCTCTTGATAGTCTTTGCTGAACGTATGCGTGCCCTGTGGGTTTTTGACGAAAAATAAATAATCGACATCAGCCGGCGAAATTGCCGCTTTGATGGCGTCAAAACTCACGCTGCCAATGGGGTTTGGCGGGATTCCCTTGAAGCGATAGGTGTTATAAGGTGTAGAATCGTTACGAATCCTCGCAGCCGTTACGGCAGTATGAGAATATTTGCCATAATTCAAGCTGCCGTCCATTTGCAAAGCCATTTTTTTGCGCAATCGGTTGTAGATAACAGCCGATACAAGCGGCATTTCTTGGGCATTTGCCGCCTCTTTTTGGATAATCGATGCAATCGTGATATATTTGAACCATTGCGCTTCGTCATACTGCCCCAAAATCTTGTCGGAAAGCGCCTTGTGGCGCTCTAGCGATGTTGCAATCAGATGATACATGAGATTCTCGGCGCTGATTCCAAGCGGAATGTTATAGGTGTCGGCAAAGATGACGCCGTCTGTGTAGGGCGCGTATTTCTGATACGCCGCCTCAACCTCGCCGACATCAAGCGCAAAATCATGCGCAAGCGTGCGCGCGAAAAAATAGAACGTTTCACCCGGAATGAGCGTTACTTGCTGAATCGCCGCCTTTGCCTTTGTGAGCCGATAAAAAAAATCGCCACGTGAAAGCACAGGAAAGCCCATATCAATCCAGCCGCTTTGCGGATAGCCCAAAAGGCGGATAAAAAGCGCATCGATGCGGCTAATTTCAAAATTGCTTTTCTCCAAATGTGCTATAATGTCGAATACTCCGCCTTTTGGCAGATAGAGCACGCGAGAGCTCACAACGGGCGATGCAAGATAGCACGACAGAACAATCAAAAGAGCAAAGATGAAATCCAAGCCCCTATTTAATATTTTTATCTTTTTTTCCGTCATTCTACTCCTCATTTTTGGCGCTTATCATTTCCTCAATCGCGGAATCTCTATCGCCAAGCTCGAATTTGGAAGCTTTGCAATCGAGGGATTCTATCTCATTTTAGACAAAAAACTAAACTTGCACATCGAAACAATCACGATTCGACAATCGACCAAGAGCGCGAGCAACGATGATTCGTTGCAAGACAAGCTGCGCTTTGCGCTGCGCACTATCAAGAACATCAAGACATTGCATAATCTGATTGGAATCGTGTCGGTAAAAAAGATTGCCTATGATGATTTCAAAGGCTCACTCTTGCTCCAAAACGACATCATCAGCGCCGATTTTCCGCATTGGCGCTTGCGCATTCATCTCTATGATGATGCCAACATCGACAGCCTGCAGATTCACATCGCCGAGCTCACCTACACGCCCTACAACGCGAGCCTTATGGGGCTCATTCATTACGACCTCAACAAGCAGCAAATCAGCATCGATTCCGTCCTAAGCCTCGATGAGACCATCAATGTCTATGCGAATCTGACGAGCGATTTTCGCCATTTCGCGCTCGAGGCGCATAGCGAGGATTTCGCCTCTCTCGAGCCCTTCGCGCGCCTTATCAAAGACGACACAGCCGCGCTTTGGCTCGGCAGAATCCAAGGCGATTTCACGCTTTCCAAGCTCTCGATGAGCGGCAAACTCGACACGCTCAAGCAGAATCTGCGGGATAATCTATTTGTCGAGCTGCACATCAAAGACGGCAGCCTTGTCTATGAGGATTCTCTCAATCCGCTTGTATTTGAGCAGGCAAATATCCTCTACCACAAGGGCTTTGCGCAGGCGCAATTCATTCGCCCAAGCTACGAAAAGATTCCGCTCGATGGCAGCAATGTAACATTGCATGATGTCTGGAACAAGCCCATGTTGGTCGTGCAGATTCTCGCCAACACAGCGCTTGATGAGAGGATTCACACGATTCTCCGCGCCTTTGACATTCACATTCCGCTTGCACAAAAACGTGGACAAGTCGATGCCAATGTGAGCCTCGAGATTCCGCTTGGCAAGGGCGATATGGAGGTGATGGGGCATTTTGTCAGCAGCGATGCGATTCTAACGCTCGGAAGCCAAGACATTGCCGTGCATGATGCCGATGTGTGGCTCAAAGACGGCATTGTCGCGTTCGAGAATCTCGCCTTTAGCACGGCGCAAACATTGGAATCAAGCGGGCAACTCTCGCTTTTGATTGACACAAAGGCAAAGACACTGCTTGGCAACGCGTATCTTGAGAATCTCGCCATCGAGCCAAGCTCGGGCGTGTTCGTGCTCTCCGATTCCACCTTACCCATCTTGGGCGATTTCTCGGGCGATTCGATGCTCTTGTCGTTGCCAACATTACAAATCGAGCTCGACTTGGGCGAGGATTCTGTCATCTCGCTGCACAACCTCAACCAGCTTGCCGCCTATTCCGCGCTCGTGCGTGATTATGCCGCGAGCGGAAACGCGCAACTGCGCCTGCAAGATTCCGATAATATCGCGCTCGAAATCACGCTCTATGCGCACAACCTGCCGCTGCGCAAAGGTGGCGCGCCGTTTTTGCCGCTCACACTTTTTGGCAATGTGGAATCGGGCAATGTGCAGCTACGAAGCGGCGGGGGCGAGATTGCGCTTAACGTCACAAGCGATGTCGTGAATGTGTTTTTGCAGAATCTCGAGGTTGTGATTGCCCAAAACGTGGCTGCGCAAGGCTCTTCGGGTGGCACAAGCAATGTCGCATTGCGGGGCGAAAATCTTGTGCTTGACATCAAAAATCGCAAGATTCTTGCCCAAACGCTCGCGCTAGACAAAGACCAAAAGGGCAACATGACGGGGAAAATCACAAACGGCAATAGCGTTTTCAATGTGCAATACAACGGCACATTGCTTTCGATTCTTGGCACGCGATTGACGGATACAATTCTGAACACATTGCTTGGTACAAACGCCTTTGATGGCGGCGTCTATACGCTCCTTGCCGAGTATCAGCAAGAGATTTTGAAGGCGAATCTGAACATTCTGAAGGGCACAGTCAAAGACCTTGTGGGCTTGCAAAACATGGTCGCGTTCATCGACACAATCCCTTCGCTTTTGATGTTCAAAACGCCAGACTATAACCAAGACGGCTACAAGGTTGAGAGCGGCTCGCTCGATGTCGAGCTGAATGGCGATACATTGTTCGTGCGCAAGCTCGAGCTAAATGGCAATTCGCTCGACATCATGGGCAATGGCAGAATCGCGATGGATTCCAATCGGCTCGACCTCAACCTGACGCTTTCGACATTTAAGGCGCTCGGAACGGTGCTTAGCAGCATTCCGATTGTCAATTTTGTCATCATGGGCGATGATGGCTCGTTCACAACGCATATCCACGTCACAGGCACGCTCCAAAAGCCCAAATTTGGTTTAAGCATCTTGCAAGACACGGCACAAGATGTGCTCCATGCGCCGGGCAATCTCATCGAGCGTACACTCGAGCTTCCGATGCAGCTTGCGCCATAGCCAAAGGTGTTTCGTTTTGCTACTTTGAGCTGTTTTTAAAAAAAATGATTCTATGATATTGCAAGCAAAATGCCTTTTGTCTGCTAAGATGTTTAGACACAAAAGGCAGCAGACGCGCAAAGTTTGCGTTTGTCTTTTCAAAGGAGATTCGATGAGTCATTCAGACTTCGCACACCCTTATTT
>CAMXAV010000047.1 GCA_947179285.1 uncultured Helicobacter sp. | reverse complement strand
GACGTTTGATTGCTTCGCTTTGCTCGCAATGACATGAAGTGCGGAATTGAGCGCACATCAACAAGAATCGCACGCCAAAAGCGCGACTAAAGCCACACCTCCGATTTTATATCATTTTTTATATCATCACAAACAAAGCAATCAGCCCAAGACAAACGTTCAAATCACACATCGCTTTCATAAAAATACGATTGCTCAATGCCCTTAAATATCATCTCTCTATCGTTGATTCTATCGGTTAAATTGGGTTCTATCAAGGCTCTTAACTCCAAGTCATTAACGGGGCTTCTCTCCATTGCCTGTAAATAGCTGCTCTTATCGATATTTTTCCAATCCACCATAACTTTCAAGTTCTTTTTTAAAATCATATCCAACCAGATTCGCATGCTTCTACCATTGCCTTCCATAAATGGGTGCGCGATGTTCATTTCGACATATTTGGCAATAATCTTCTCAAAAGTATCCTCTTGCATCATGTCGATTTTTTTAAGTGCATCTTTGAGATAGAGTGCGCTCGCAAAACGAAAATTGCCTTTCGAGATATTTTTTGTCCTTATCTTGCCTGCAAAATCATATAATCCGCAAAAAAGATATTGATGAATAGCCCTAAGTCCATGCGTTGTTCCAACTTCTATCTTTTCTATATCGCCGCTTATAAAAAGCCTTTTGGCATTTTGGAGACTCTTATTATCTATTTCAGTCATTGTTAGTTTTATGGCGCTTCTCTAATTGTTCCTATATCAAGTGGCAATTCCCATAGCCCAAATTGTTGGAGGATTCCAAACACGATTAGCCCCAAAAGCCCCGCGAAGAATCCCGCGACTGCATCATCGCCCATCACGCCTAATCCGCCCTTAACATCTCTATCGATTCGCCCAATAATCGAGGGCTTCCAAATATCAAAAAGCCGAAAGAAGGCAAAAGCCAAAAGAGCTTCTAGCATGCCAAAACCAAGCATAGAAAGTGCAATCCAAACACCAACGACCTCATCAATCACAATGCGTTTGTCATCGTGGATTCCGCCGGCAGATTCGTATTCATTTGTCCATTTAACGCCCAAGAGCCCAAAGAAAATCGCGAGCATTGCAAGATTGCTTGCGTGGAGATAATAGAGAATGGGCAATCCAACGAGCACGCCAACGAGGCTGCCAAAAGTGCCCGGTGCTTTGGGTGAATGCCCGACATAGCAAAGACTTAGAAAAAGCCATTTCTTTTTATCCCAATGCTGCATTTTTTCTTGATTATCAAATTCCTCTTGCTTGCGCTCATCTTGCAGGGCTTCTTGCATGCTTTGTTCGCGCAAGTCATGTTCGTTTTGCGCCTCTTGTTGCTCGAGTTTGCGAACAGATTGCAATTCTTCTTCGCTTGGCGGAGAAGCAAGCGTAAAATCTTGTGGATTTTTATGTGCCGATTCGAGGCTTGAATGAAAGTCTTTCATGTTAATTCACCATTTGTGTTTGATAGAGCGAGAGAAAATCAGAATAGAATGATTTATCGCCATATTCATCGAGCAATTTTGAGGGGCTAATTCTTTTATAGAGCTGCTCCATTTTCTTGAAACGATTAGGATAGAGTCGTTCGAGAATCATTGCCGAAATCTCTTTGCGAACAAGAATATTTGGCGGCGGGATTCCAAGATTAAAAAGCTCGAGCATCGATTTGGTGTGGTAATGGATATGATGATGTGCGCCATGCGGGCAGCTGATAATGCTCACAATCGTACCACATTGTTTGCAATAGACATATTCACTAAGAATCTGTACATCAAGCCGAATGCCTTGTAGGCTATCAAAAATCGTATGGATTTGGTTGCTTTCATAAAAAAGCGATAATCCCATGTGGTTGCGACCAATAATAAAACGCGTACAGCCAAGATTTTGTACGATAATGGCATTAAGAATCACATGGTTTGCGCCATTAAAAAGACAGCTATCATCAAGGGGAATGATTAATAGGCGATTTGCGAGGAAATAATTATCGATTGTAAGCTGCAAGATTTTCTGCCGCAGCTCAAAAGGAAGCAAGCCATCGTCTTTGTGCGGTTTGGCAATAAACAAAACAAGCAAATCGCTTGTATCATAACAAATGCGGATAATGCGTTCATGCACGCGATGAATGGGGTTTGCTTGTAGCATAAACGCGCTAATGTTTTTGGCATGCAACATCAGCTTGCGCTGTTCGATAAGATAAATCATATCGGCAAAATGCGATGTTTTTTTAAGGGTATAAGAGCCACAAATGGCATAATTCCCAAGCTCATTATAAAGCGTTTTTGCCTTTTTAGATGTCAAATCCCCGCCCATGAGCTTCTTAAAAAACGTTTCCTTATCAATCGCAAAAATTTCTTGCACATAAATTTCGCCAAAAACTTGACCATCGCAAACGAATCTAAGCTTTTCTTTCGGTTTAGCAGCCTTAAGAACGGCAAGATTCTTCTTGCCATTTGGAGCAAGAATAAACGGAAAAGGCAAACTCATTCCCTGATACATTCCGCTTGCATTCACCATGTCATATTCATGCTGATTCATGAGCGCTGTAACGGGCTTAAGCAGCCCATGTGCGCACATTTCGAGCATAGATTTTATCTCTCGTGTGAGAAAGAGACTCTTATTTTTTCTTGATGATTCCATATTTCTTTCGCTTCTCCCATAAACTTTTTCGCGACATACCCAAGCGGCGAGATAATTCGGTATCAGGATATTTATGCTCATAGCATAGAATCACATTTTTGATATAATCATCAACGCAAAGAAACTCGCCATAAAAATCGACATTTGCTGTGCCGCTTATTTGGATAACATTATGGAATGTAATTTGTTCATTGCTAATAAATGAAGCAACGATTTGTTTGGTAGCTATCATTTCCAAAAACTCGTCTTGCTCTGCCTTTTTGAGCTCCTCGAGCCCAACGATATAGAGAATATCATTATTATGCTGTGGTTGGCGCAAAATCTCTTTCCAATTGCGATGCTTTTTGAGCGACAAAAGCCGCAACGAAAATTCATTGCGCCGCGCATAAAAAATCACATAGGCATCAATGCTTTTTTGATTTCGGCTTTGCAATACAAGGGGCAAAGAAAGTTTGGCAGGAACTTCGGTAATAAAATGGTCTAAAGTCATATCGACATAGCTGCGATAAAATGTAACCGTTTGCTTGAGATGTTGAAAAGTATAATAATGCTGAATCTTGCGCACGAGCTCGTCAATCATAAATGGCTTTAGAATATAATCTTTTGCGCCTGCCTTGATTGGTTTTGTTACGGTATCATCGCTAATATAAGAAATCATGAGGATAATCACGCTCTCTTTATAGAGAGAAATAATCGAATAAATATTTTGTTCGATAAGGTTGGTTGAAAGCAAGACAACATCATAATCCTTTGAATGACTCTCTTTTACAACGGTGGTAATATCGCAATCAAATCCTAAATGTTCGAGCTTCATCGCGATACTCTGCGCCAAATAAATCTCGTTTTCGATAATCAATACTCTCACTTTTGTTGTCTCCAATCCACATATTGTAATGTCGCGACACAGCTTGCCGCGACACCCTCGCATCGCCCCAAAAAGCCCAAATGCTCGGTCGTTGTCGCCTTGATATTGAGCTTGGCGGCAGGAATCTCGAGCAAAGAGCTAAGCCGCGCGCGCATGCGGTCTTTGTGTGGCGCAATCTTTGGTTCTTGGGCGATAATCGTCAAATCGACATTGACGACAAAAAAGCCCACATTGCGAATGAAACAAAGCACCTGTTGGAGCAACAAAGCAGAATCGATGTTTTCATATTGCATATCCGAATCGGGAAACCATTGCCCAATGTCGCCCGCGCCCGCCGCGCCAAGCAGCGCGTCAATCAACGCATGGATTCCAACATCGCCATCGCTGTGCGCCTCAAACGCGTGCGAAAACGGAATCCAGACGCCGCAAATCGTCAGGTGGTCGCCGTCTGTGAAGCGATGCACATCAAACCCATTGCCCACCAATGTTTCGCCGCTGGGCGAGGGCAGCTCGAGAAGTGCGAGGTCTTGGAAAGTCGTGAGCTTGTGCAAGTTGCTGCTACCTGCGACAAACTCGACAGCGCCGCCATGCGCATAGATGGCGCTGCTCTCATCGCTAAACTCGCCCGTGCTCAATGCGTCAAGCAATGTCGCCTTGCGACAAAGTTGTGGCGTTTGAATGAGCTTCAGCGATTCGCGCGGCAGATAGCCAAAGAGGCTGCTATAAGTCGTGTCGTGCGCGCTCACAAAAGGAACGACACAATCGGCAATCGGCGCGTTCAAAACCGCCTTGAGAACCTTTCTATCAACGCAACACCGCGCCGCATCGCTCACAAGCACCCATTCGCAATCGACCTTTTGCAGCGCATTGAGCAGCGATTCTTGGCGCGTGCTGCCGCCGCCAACGACTTCGGCTTCGTCAATAAAACTCTGTGCATAGCGCACTTCTTGGGGCGAAATGGCAACAACCGTTTGCCCAAAATGATGGAGCGCGTGGAATTGCCGCATTACAAAGCACCACAAGGGCAACGCGCCAACGCGCAACCATTGTTTTTTGCAATGAATATCGGAACTTTCAGAAAATCGCCGCCCCTCGCCTGCTGCAAGCAGCACCAAAGCAATCTCTCTCACAATCTCTCCTGTTTGATGTTACGAAATTATACAGAGAAAAAGCTTGTTTTTGTCTTTTTTTGGTTAGAATCGTGGCAACAAGAAAACGACAAAGGACAACGATGCGAACGCAATGGATTCTAAAGCGAGCAAAGGACGCGACACCAACGCAGCTTTATTACGCCAAACAAGGAATCATCACCGAAGAAATGCGGGCTGTGGCAAATGTCGAGGAGCTCGCCGCCGAGACGGTGCGCAGCGAGGTTGCGCGCGGCAGGTTGATTATCCCCGCAAACATTCGGCACACAAACCTTACGCCAATGGGCATTGGCGTTGCGACAAAGACAAAAATCAATGCAAATATCGGCAGCAGCGCGCTTGCGAGCGATATTGAACAAGAGATTCACAAAGCCCAAACGAGCATTAAATACGGCGCAGATACGATTATGGACCTAAGCACAGGCGGCGATTTGGACGCCATTCGCGCCGCCGTTATCGCGCATAGCAGCGTTCCGATTGGCACTGTGCCTATCTATCAGATTCTGCATGATGTGCATGGCGATGTGAAAAAGCTCAATAAAGACATTATGCTCGATGTGCTCGAGCGCCAAGCGCAGCAGGGCGTGAGCTATTTCACGATTCATTGCGGCTTTTTGCTTGCGCACATGCCAAAGGTTGCAAGGCGTAAAATGGGCATCGTGAGCCGCGGCGGCTCGCTCATGGCGAGCTATATGCTGCATTACCATGCCGAGAATCCGTTCTATGAGGCGTTTGATTCTATCCTCGATATTTGCCGCAAATACGATGTGAGCCTCTCGCTCGGCGATTCGTTGCGCCCAGGCTGCCTCGCTGACGCGAGCGATGATGCGCAGCTCGCAGAGCTCGCCGTGCTTGGCGAACTCTGCGAGCGTGCGAGGGCGCGCGATGTGCAAGTGATGGTCGAGGGTCCGGGGCATGTGCCGATGAACCAAATCGAACGCAATGTACAGCTGCAAAAAGAGCTTTGCAACGAAGCGCCGTTTTATGTGCTCGGTCCGCTTGTTACGGATATTGCCGCAGGCTATGACCATATTGCAAGCGCGATTGGCGCGGCGATTGCTGCGTGGAAGGGCGTTGCGATGTTGTGCTATGTAACACCCAAAGAGCATTTGGGCTTGCCAAACGCAAACGATGTGCGCGAGGGGATTATCGCCTATAAAATCGCGGCGCATGCGGCAGACATTGCGCGTGGGCGAATCCACGCACGTGTGCGCGATGACGCGATGAGCGATGCGCGCTATGCGTTTGATTGGAATCGGCAGTTTGCGCTCGCGCTCGACCCCGAACGCGCACGCGAATACCATGACGAGGCGCTGCCGCAAGAGGTTTTCAAAGAGGCGAAATTCTGCTCGATGTGCGGTCCGAAATTTTGCAGCTACAAGATTTCGCAAGAGATTATGCAAAAGCATGTGATTTAGGGGCAAGGCATTGTGCGATTGAATCGCGCCTCTATTGTCATTGCGAGCGAAGCGAAGCAATCAAACGTGTTTGGTTACCCCGCATTGTTGATTGCCGCGCTCGCGCCGCTCGCTCGCAATGACATTGGAATCATTTATGTTTTTGGAGATGCGACTTTAGTCGCACTCATTAATATGTGCGGTTAAAACCGCACCTCCATTGTCATGTTGAGCGAAGCGAAACATCTCTTTGCCATTGCTCTTGATTCTAATCTCCCAGCCACAGCGCGCAACGTCTATGTTCGAGCCTTAAGGCATAACATAGACGCAGCGCTGTGGAGCATGACATAGTCCGTGCGGAGCACA
>CAMXAV010000046.1 GCA_947179285.1 uncultured Helicobacter sp. | reverse complement strand
GGCGCATGGTTTTCCTTATAATAAACTTTTAATCAACAACAAATCCCGCATCGTCTCGCGCTTAAAAGACGGATTGCGCAACAAAAAACGTGGGCTATAAATCGGCACAAGCTGCATGCCCTCCCAGCTCCCAAGCTTTCCGCGCACACTCTCAAAGTCTGCCGCAAGAAAATGCTGCGACACGACCGCGACGATCAAAACGATGATTTTGGGGCGCAATTTCTGCAATTGCTCAAACAAATAGGGCGCGCACGCGTTGAAGCAATCTTTAGCGACATCATAGCCAATGGGCGGCGCGCATTTGAGCAACGATAAGAGCGCCACGTCTTTGACGGACATTTTCAAGATTTTTTCTATCATGTCTTGCAACATCTCCCCGCCGCGCGTCTTGAGAATCGGCAGATTCTCGTGCTCTAAAAGCGGCGATTCGGAAACAAACGCAATGCGCGCGCCGCTTGGCGCATAGCCCGCGTTTGGGCGCGCCTTTGTCTTGGCGAGCGCGCACAAATGGCAATGCCGAATCTGCGATTCGAGCTGCTCATGCGCGCCATTTTTGGGCACAGGCAACGGGCGCAACGCGACAAAGTCGATTCCGCACATGCGCTCGATGTAGAGCTGCTTGAGATGCAAACATTTGGCGAGCTGTTGTTGGTGATTTCGCATACCCTATTGTACCCAAAATTCCCTGAATCCCGTATCGCAAATATGGAATGAAATTTGCTTGATACTAGGGATATGTAGAGATATGCCACACAAGGAGAATCGATGACATCTATTCAAAACGGACAAACCTTCAGCACAACCACAATCCCCACGAGCAACAACAAGGCACAGAACGAGCAACTTGCTCGAAGCTTTCAAGAACAGATTGACGCGCTCAAAGAGCAGCTCGAAGCTGCCGAGAGTGAGAGCGAAAACGCAAGCCCCGATGAGCCCCTATCGAGCGCTGTGGCAGAGCTAGAAGCCATGATTGCGAGCTTGGAAACGCAAAAAGCGGCGCTGCTGAATGTGATTGATGAGCAAATCACGATGACAACGCAAGAGCTCATCGGCGACTTGAGCACGCTTGAGCGCCCCAAAGACGATGCGCTGCTCACGGCGGCGCTGCAAAAAGGCGAGGGCGAGGCAAAGGTAGAACCCGCGCCCGCGCTAGCAATCAACACGCCCACAAACGAAGACGACAAAAACGACAAGGTCGGCGCGTTGCTCAACAAGTCGCTTGTGAACGCGGGGGGCTACCCGATTCCAAAAGACGCGAAGCAATATCATAATCCACTCGAGGTAACAGACGCAACGCCCGCGCCCGGCGCAAATGCATTGCGCTTTGTTGACGAGCATTCGGGCAAGACGATTCAGCTTGTGCTCGATGATGACAACGCGCAAAAGCTCACCGAGAAATTTGGCTCGCTGCAAAAAGCGGAAGATTATGTCAAGAATTGGTATTACGAAGCCGCGTATGGCGTGGGCTATTTGCAATTTGACGGCGATGGCGATGGCACAATCTCGCAACAAGAGGCAAAGGCGCTTAGGGCACTTGTTGCGCTTGGAATCGAGCCACCAAATAATTATCGTTCGCTCAATGACGCGCTCGCAAACGATGCCGACAGGGATAGATTCCTCGAGGAGTTTGGGTTCATCGATTCGCTTGCGATGTTCATCAACCATTCGATTCGCCAAGACAAAGACACGAGCGGAACGCTCGACTTCGCCGAGCTTGCGGGCAAAAACAGCACAGAGGTTGCGCAAAAGGTGAGCGAGCTGCAAGAAAGCGGCGATGATGCGCTGCTCGACATCTTCGCGTTCAATCGCTTGATTCTCGGCACAATCGACAACACCGATGTGCTCCTCTCACTCTTTGGCAACCAAAAAGGCGAGAGCGACACAGATGAGCCAGCCGAGAGCATTGCGAGCAATGCGACAGAATCTGACGCAAGCGGCGCGACAGAGGCTGACGATTCTAAACCAACAATCGCCAACCGCACCAACCGCGCAAATGGCGCAAGCGGCGCGAAAATCACCGCCTAGTGCGCGCATGCGCGCTCATCGCCCATTGCGCATGCCTTGTGCAAAAGCTGCTTCGAGCCGCTCACAAGAGCCGCCTCGTGGCAGCAAACGGCGCTGTCTTTCTCGCAGCCCAACAAAAACCATTGCAGCGCATCGTCTTTGTCGGGCAAGGCTTTTCCGGCGAGGTAGCAGCCCCACACATCACCGCTTAGGCATGCATGCGTGAAGAGTGTCGCGATTGTGGGCGGAATCGGCTGCGCATAGAGAATCTCGCATGCGCCGTCATTGCCGCCGAGGCAAAGCCCTGCCACGCGGTTAACGTCCCACGCCCAAAGCGGCAAACATAGGCAGAGGCACAAGCAGAGTCTCATAACAAATGTTCCAAAGCCCTTTGGAGAATCACGGTTTTTTCGGGGAAGCTAAACGCGCAAAGCATGTTGCCGTTGTAGCAGCCCGTGTCTATCCCCGCCATGCACGGCGCAATCAGCGGCATTGGCAGCGGCACATGCCCAAAGATATTGAAATAGCGCGATTGAATCTTCGCCGCCTTGCTTGGCGTCAGGTTGGGCGGAATCCGCTCGCGCAAAACGCGCGTTTCAAACTCGATGCTATGGAACGAAACCTTGCCAAGCAACGCATGCCCATAGCCATGCGTGATGATGAGCTGATGCTCGTTCTCGTCAAACAGCGGCAGAAGCTCGTACAAAGGGAGAGTCTCGAGATATTGAATATCATCGAGCATCTGCGATTCGCGCCCATGATAGGACATCAGCAATTCCTTTTGTGCCCTGCCCTCTTTGAAATTATCAATCATCAGCCGCTCATGATTGCCCATAATCAGCTTGAATCCATTCTCGCGAATGAGGCGCAGCACGCGCGCGCTCTGTGGTCCTTTGTGCACAACATCGCCGACAAAATAAATTTCATCGCTTGGCTCGGGGTGCAACTTTTTGAGCAATGCTTCAAGGCTATCATAGCAACCATGCACATCACCAATCGCATACAACATGATAGTCCTTATTCTTGTAGGCTTTTGAGAAAAGATTCATAAAGTTTCTCAAGCTCTTCGTTTTGTTGTGTGAGTTTTTCGTCTTTAAGGCTTGTTTCAATATTCTGCACGCGTTGGAGCAAAAAATTGAATAGCTGTTTATTAATATCGGGAATTTTGCCCATATTATAAGGGTATTTGTTCTCTTTTGTCAGAATCTTCGCTGGGATTCCCACCGCTGTGGAGTTTTCGGGCACAGAACAAATCACGACAGAATTTGCGCCAATCTTGGCGTTTTGCCCAATTGTGATATTGCCCAAAATCTTCGCGCCCGCACCAATCACGACTCCGTCACAGATTGTCGGGTGGCGCTTGGTTCGTTCCAAGCTCACGCCGCCAAGCGTTACGCCTTGATAAATCGTAACATTGTCGCCGACAATCGCTGTCTCGCCAATCACCACGCCGATTCCGTGGTCGATAAACACCGAGCTGCCAATCTGCGCGGCGGGGTGAATGTCGATATGAGTCAGAAATTGCGTGAATCCCATGATGATGCGCGCAAACATGCACCAGCCATGCACATAGAGCACATGCGCAAAGCGGTAATGCACAAGCGCGACAAGCCCGGGATAGTTAAAGAACAGCTCGATGCGCGAGCACATCGCGGGGTCTTTTTGGGCAATCACCGCGAAATCGCTGCGAATCTCTCTCCAGATTCCCATTATTTTTCTCCATTGAGCACGGTACGCAGATAGCCATTCTCGCTCAACATCACATAGAGTCGCCCCAAAAGCTCCTTGCGTTCCTCATCGTCAATGAGTGTCGAATCCTCGATTCTTTGGCGCAGCGAGCGTTCAATATCTTTTGTGTCATAGTCTATGTCGTCCAGCACATCGAGAATCGTTTGCGCCTCTTGCAGATATTCAACGCTATGGTTGCCCTCCTCGTCAAACACGATGCTAAGCTCTGTGGGGTGGGTGAAGAGGTTGTGGCGCATGCCAAGCACCTCTTGATACGCGCCAACCAAGAAGAATCCCAAGAAATATTCCTCTTTTTTGATGTCGACATCATGCAGATACAGCGGCTTCTTGGCATTGAACGCAATCTCGCCATCAGAATCGCATGTGATGTCCCAAAGGCTCGCGCTGCGCGTGGGTTGGACATTGAGCCTATCGAGCGGCATAATCGGAAAGCTCTGCCCCAAACCCCAAAAATCGGGCAGGCTCTGAAAAAACGAGCAATTGAGCAAATAGCGCTCTTGCACCTCTTTTTGGATTCGGATAATATCGCTATGCCGCTTGTGCTTGAGCGTCTTAATCACCTTTTTAATGATGAGCTGCACGAGAATCTCGGTATTACTTCTATCGCGCAAGTCGATATAGCCCAAGTCAAAGAGTGTGAGCAACGATTCGAGATGGTCGAGGCTGTCGTGGAGATATTCAATCGCATGCCGCTCATTGACATTTTTATACAAATCGAGCAGCTCCTCGATGAGCGGCGGATTCTTTTCTTTGAGATTCAGCGCGTCTTCGGAATATTCTTGCGAAAACAGCTCGAGCACGGGCGTAACGAGCATCGCATGGCTCGCGGCGATGAATCGCCCCGATTCCGTATAGACATCGGGCGCGGGCTCTTTCTTGTTGTGCGCAATCTCGCGCAGGCTGAAAATCACGTCAGAACTAAACTCCTCGAGCGTGTAATTGCGGTCTTGCTTGCCCTCGTGTTGGTTGTATTCCACAGCGAGCCCGCCGCCGATATTCACGCTCCGCAGATTCTTTGCGCCCATCTTGCGCAGCTCGGCATAGATATTTCCCGCCTCGCGAATCGCCTTTTTGAGCGGCGAAATGTCGCTAATTTGCGAGCCGATATGAAAATGAATCATCGTAAATTTCTTGAGCAAGTTCGACTTCTCGAGCATCTTCACAGCCTTGAGTAGCTCCGTGCTCGTGAGCCCAAACTTGGCGTTAATCCCCCCGCTCTTTGCCCAGATTCCAATGCCGTTGCTATGCAGCCGAATGCGCAAGCCGATGTTGGGGCATGGCTTGCCCATGAGCTTTGCCACCTCGATAATCGTCTCGAGCTCGCCGAGCCCCTCGATTGTGAGCGTGATGTCATGCCCCATAGACGCGGCGATGAAGCCAAGCGAAATCATCTCTCTATCTTTGAATCCATTCACCGTAATCGGCGCGCCAAGCCGCGCATGCGCCATCGCGAGCACGAGCTCCGCCTTGCTACCCGCCTCGAGCCCATAATCAAAATGTTGCGCATACTGCACGAGCGGCAGCACAAAATGCGGGAACTGATTGACCTTGAGCGGAAAAACGGCTTTGAATTTGCCCTCGTAATGTTCGTGCTTAATCGCGCGGTTGAATGCGCTAAAAAGCTGCTGGATTTGCTTGTGAATGAGATGTGGAAAGCGCAGTAGCAATGGTCCGCGATAGCCGTCCTCGCGCACTTTTTTGACAATATCAATCATCGCTGGGCGATTGCCATAGTTTGCCTTTAGCTTACCATCTTCGATGATAAAATCATCATTTGCCCAAAATTGGATTCCATAATTGACCATGACGCGCCTTGCCTTTAATCTATCTCAAAGAGGGGAAATTATAGCATTTATCGACTAAAAATAAATCGATATAGGATAGCATAAAATGATAGATTTTGACAACCAAACGCAACTGCCAATCGCAACGCACATGCTCGAACAGATTCTCGCCTTTCTCGGCGGGGGCGATGTGGAGCTATTGTGTGTCGATGCGAAGACGATGCGCGCCATCAACAAAGAACATCGCGGTAAAGACGAAAGCACCGATGTTTTGAGCTTTCCGCTCGCGCGGCATGTTGCGACAATCCCGCTTGGAACAATCGTTTTGTGCGCAGAGGCGATAACGCAAGCTGCGGCGGAGTTTGGGCACAGCAGCGATGATGAGGCGGCGCTCTTGTTTTTGCACGGGCTCTTGCACCTGCAAGGCTTTGACCACGAAAGCGACAACGGCGAGCAGAGGGCAAAAGAAGCGGAAGTTGTGGCGCATTTTGGCTTGCCGCAGAGTTTGATTGTGCGGGCGCATGGTTGAGGCGAAGCGTGCCTCTTGTGTGGCGAGGGTGCGCGCATTTGTCATGTTGAGCGAAGCGAAACATCTTAACAATACGAATCGCAAAAGAATCGACCTATTGTCATTGCGAGCGTAGCGAAGCAATCAACCGTCGTTGAATGCTCGCTTGGGATTCCTTGCCTATTGATTGCCACGCTCGCGTTGCTCGCTCGCAATGACACATGGAATCTTGTCATGTTGAGGCGCTAGCCGAAACATCTCTATTCGCCATTGCTCACCGATTCCAATTTCCCAGCCACAGCGCGCAACGTCTATGTTCGGGTCCCAAAGGCATAACATAGACGCAGCGCTGTGGAATATGGGCATAGTCCGTGCGGAG
>CAMXAV010000045.1 GCA_947179285.1 uncultured Helicobacter sp. | reverse complement strand
CCATACGCAACCTCGCCCTCCGTTTGGGCGGGGTAGGGGTTTTGGGGAGATTTTTTGAGCTCGATGACTCACAAAAATGCAAAGCCATGCGCGCAAAGCGGGCGCAAGAGGTCGGTTGGGTTGGGCGTGCGGTGCAGAATCTGGTTCAGGCACACAATCTCGCAAGGGCTTGGCAGCAGGCAACCATGCGCGGGCGCAAAGGGCGAAGAGCGCAACAACGCGGCGAGCGAACAGCCCGATGTTGGCAGCGCGAGCGCGTGATTTTCGCGTCCCCAATCCTCGCCGACAATCTCAAAACACTGCGGCGATTGCCCGCAATGCGCCTGCACAGCGGCTTGCAACTGCGGCGCAATCGCTCGATATGCCTCGCAGAGGTCTAGCAACACTGGAATCTGCAACATTCTCACTCCTTTTTGCCGCATTATCATCTTTGGGGGCTTAAACATCAACATGGAACGGTTCTTGCTTGGACATTTTCAAGAATGCAAAAGGAGCAACTCATGACACAGCTTAACCTGATGAATGCGAGCAATCCTTACGAAAGACTCGCAAATTATAGTAAAGCAGAGTCCAATAAAGACAAAGATTCGGAAAAACTTGCAGAACAAGGAAATGGTAGCACAAATTCTAACACAGCTGCAAATACGGCTCAAGCCACAACCTCGCAAGATGCGCTTGACAAGCTCAACGCGAGCGGCGAGCTCGCCAACGCCACAACGGCGCTTAGCGAGAAGACGCTTAACGCGCTCAAGAGCCGATTGCAAAGCACAGAAGCCGAGCTCGCAAGGCTCGACCAACAGATTAAGAGCCTCTCGACTGGTTCGACAAACTCGATGAAGAGCGTGCTCGTTGGGCAAAACAATGTCGGCAGCACGACAGGAGCGGGATTGGCAGCGAGCGTGGCAGATATGGCACGCGCCGAAGTCGCGGCGCGAGCGGAATCGGCAGCACAAGCGGCGGATTCGAGCAATGCAAATGCAAACAACGCAAACAGCGGCAAAAGCGAAGCCGACAAGGCGAACATTCGCGAAGCGATGATGCGCTATCTCTCGGTTGAACGCAGCGTGCGGCTCGCCGAGATGATGAACCTCCAACAACAGATTGCCCAAGCGCAAGGGCTATAAGAGCCCTTGTTTCGTGTTCTCCTCGCGCGCAAGGGCAAGCGCGCCATGATAAAACGACTCGATTCTCTCCGCATCACACAGGCAATGATAGATTTTTGCAAGGGGCGAGAGCGAACGCGCATCGCTTTGCAAGACAAGCAGATTTTCTTTTGTGAGATTCCATGCATAGCCATATTGCGAAAGCCCGTTTGAAAGCAACATCGTGCCGATGTATGCGCCATACATCGAGGTGAGCTGCCAAATCTCCTCGTCTTTGTGCGCGTGGGCTTGCAGCTCTTTGTGGTGGCGGCGCAACACCTTGTCTAAAACGGCAATGCTGTTGTCGGAATAATCGAGGATATAGGGTTCTGCTTCTTTGATGGCTTGAGCGCAAAGGCGCAACACGATGTCTTGAATCTGCCCTTGCGCCATTGCCTGTCCATTATTTCCCGGCGACTTGGTCTTTGTTGGGGTTGTCAGCCGCTTGGGCAACCAAGCATGTTTCGAGCGAATGCGCATCGGCATTGTTTTCGAGCTTGCGCGACACCCACCGCTTGAGCTGTGCCATTGTCTTTTTGCTCGGGTCTGGGGCTTTGTATTTGCTTATGAGCGAGCCACAATCCTCGGCTTGGGCAAACGAAGCGCCCACAAAGCAGATGAGCGCGATAGAAAAGAGAATCTTTCGCATGATTTCCCCCTTTTAGAATTTGAGATTGTACATGAGCATAAAAATCTCGGCTGTGCGGTCGACGGGGTCTGCGCCACCAAAGGCAAGCCCGTTGTTGGAATATTTGTTGTGAATGTTCGTATAGCTTGCGCGTAAGAATTGGTTGAAGTCGAGCTGGTAGATGAGGTAGATGTCATGCACATCGCCGCGTGTGTTGCGAAAATCGAGCGGGTCGTGAACGCTTGGGCGGCTAAACGCATACCAATAGCGGCTGCCATGAAAGAACTCATAGCCAATCTTGAAATCGAGCGGCAAATCAACGCGCCCGCCCGCATGAACGGCAAACGCGCTTTCGTTGTTGAGCTTGAGCCTGTCGGCAACGGCTTGAAGCTGCTGCAAAGACGCGTTTTGCGCCGCCATGCTATCGAGCTGCGCGCGGGTTTCGATGGCGATTCCATTTGCGCCCGCAACCTTGCGCGCGGCGTCATCGCCATTATCGGCTTTGGCGTTAAAATAGCTGCCGCTCACAAACCACGAGAACGGAAGCCCAAGCATTTTGTTGTTTTCAAAATGCAGATTCACAACCTGAATATCGCCCATATTCACAGGTCCAAGCGCGAGTGCTGCGGTGTTGATAGGCGCGCTATAATTGATTGTTTGGATATAGCTTAGAATCACGAGATTGTCGCCAAGCGCGCCAAGCGGAAGCTTGCTCTCGACTTCGGCAAACAGCAAATCGCCATCGCTGTCTTTTTGTACGCCCGTGAAATGCTCGTTCGAGCCGCTGCCCTCGACCCATTGATAAAACTTGGAATACCCTGCGCGGAATGTGAGCTGCGATTGGTCGAAATAGGTGGGCGCATAGGTGAAAATCAGCGCATCGCCAAGCAGATTCACAAGCAGTGCGGGATAGGTCGAAAGCCGCCCCGAATTGTTGCGCAAATTGCTTCCCGGTCCATCGGTTGCGGGCTGTCGCCCGAGTGTTGCGTGCAAGCCGTTTAAAATCATATAATCAACATAGGCACGTTCCAAAAAGACAATGGGTCCGCCGTCTGCCGTGCGCCCCGTGGCGATTTCCATAGGCAATTTCGACCAGCCCATATCGCCCCAACCACGCATAATAGACAAGCGCCCCGAAAATTTTGTCCTATTGTTGACTTGTGCATTCATGTTAAGATGCACTTCTGTTGCGAACTTGCCGCCGTTATGATTCGTTGTTCCGTTTCCATTAGAAGTGTTGAAACTTGAAATACTATTAGAAAACTCGAGCCCAAACTTGACTTTGCTCAACGTTGCCTCGAACTCAATCTCGTCTGCCCGCTCCTCTGCCTCATCGAGCCGCTGCTGCAAATCATTGATTTGCTGCTGCAAGCCCTGCAATGTTGGTTCGGCAGCAAGCGCCATATTGAGCGCCAAAGCCGTTGTCATAAGCCATGGTGTTGTACGCATTCCTCGTCCTTTTTTGCTGATTATAGCATAAAACCGCTCAAAGTGTTGCAACCCAATCCAAAATATCCCCCGCGATGTGGCTAGGCGCAAGCGTTTTGTTGTGAATCTCCTCTTTGTCAAACAGCGATTCGATGCTCGGAACAATCGGCGCATCGAGCGTCTTTGCGACAAATGCGAGGGCGTCTTTGTCGCCCAGCTTGCTCTTGCCCAAAGCCTGCGCCACGGTGGGCGCAAATTTTGTCCATTCCGCTGTCGAGACGACAATCTTAATGCGCGTGCTCGTGGTGTTGAACTGCTCGTATGCCTTGAGCGCCGTGGCGGTGTGGGGGTCGACAAGATGCCCAAGCTTGGCATAACGCGCGATGAGCAAGCGGCATTCCTCGTCTGTGCAGAATGTCGCGTTGAAATAATTCTGAATCTCCATAAACTCTTTGGCGCTAAGCGCATAGATTTTCTTGCTATCGAGCGATTCGAGCAGCTCGCGCGTGCGGGTCGCGCCAAAGAGTGCATAGAGAATGCGTTCGGCATTCGAGCTCTTGAGAATGTCCATAGCGGGCGATTGCGTCTGTTTGAGCACGCGGTCTTTGATGTCGTACACGCCACGTGTAATCCAATCTGTCAAGACATTGTTCGCGTTGCTCGCGATGATGATTTTGCCAATATCAAAGCCAATCAGCTTGGCATAGAACGCGCCAAGCGCATTGCCAAAGTTGCCGCTTGGGACGATGATGTCGACGCCGCGCTCGGGGAAGTGTAGCGATGTGTAGGCATGGTAGACAATCTGAAAGATGATGCGCCCAAAATTGACAGAGTTTGCCGCCGAGAGGCGGAATCTCTTCGCCTCGAGCGCTTGCTTGAAACTATTATCGCCAAGCAGGCTCTTGAGCGCGCTTTGGGCGTCATCGAAATTGCCCTCGATTCCAAGAACGCGGACATTGCGCGCGTTAATGGTCGTCATTTGGCGGCGCTGCACATCGCTCGTGCCGTTTTTGGGATATAGGCAAACGACAGAGACATTTGCATCGTTTTGGAACGCTTGGAGCGTGGCGGGTCCTGTGTCGCCGCTCGTTGCCACGAGAATGAGATAGCGTTCGTTGCGCTTTTTGGCAAGCCCGCATAGAATCGCGCCAAAAGGTTGGAGCGCCATGTCTTTAAACGCGCGCGTGGGTCCATGGAACAGCTCTTGGATATACAGAGAATCATGGACTTTGCGCAAAACCACAGGCTCATTTGCGTTATCAAAGCGGCGATAGGTCGAAAGCGCGCTGTCTAAGATGTCTGAATCGAGGTTGATTCCCAAAAATGAGAGAATCTCTTTGGTGAAATCGATATAAGACAGCTTTTGCAGCTTGCGCATTTCGATGGTGTTGAGCACAGGCAGACGTTCGGGCGCGAACAATCCGCCAAAATCCGCGCTTGGATTGAGGATTGCCGTCTCGAAGTCGATGATTCGTGGAGACCCTGCATCTCCTCGTGTTTGTCGCAACATAAACCACCTCCGGCTATTTCGATGTTTACAAGTACTATATAATCATAGCAAACGAAACCTGAAACATCTATAAAGCCGCAACAACATGCGCGCAAATGCGCCCTATTGCACGCAAAAAAGTTATCAATTTTTTAGAATGTCCAACGCACAAGCCCCTTGAATAGATTGTAGCTACCGGGTTTTGAGCCATCTTCGTCTTTGAAATTATCATCGACATAGGCATAGATGAGCTCAATGCCCACATTATAGGGCAGCTCAAAGCCCAACGTCACGTCAATCTCGTTTTCTTTAAAGCCCTCAATCGCCCCTGTTGTCGCGTTTGCCGCGTCATAGCTTGTGTTGCCATACATCACGCCCGCGCTGAAGATTCCAATCTCATAGCCCACAAACGCATAGACTTGCGAGGCGTTGGGGTCGAAGGTGTGGTTGCCTTCTTCGAGCGGTTGGTGGTCATCGAATGTGCCAAGCAGCCCGCCGCCGCCGTCTTTGTCGGTCTTGATGTATCCCGCGCCGATATGGAATCCGAGCTTAGGAAACGCGAGCGTCTCTTCAATCTGTATCCATTGCCCGTCCTCTTGCCCCTCGAGGTCTGCGCCTGTGAGCCCAAGAACACTACCACTATATGTACCATTTGTAACGTCTTTGTCTACCAAGCTCTTTGCATAATGCAACATCGTGCTTGATTGCACGATTCCCGCGCTCACATCGGCTGTGAGCTTGATACCCGGAATCTGCAAAAGTGAATGGGCATAGTAATAATAAGGATTGATTGTCAGAATATCGGCGATTGTGTAGGAAATATCAATCCCTTGAATGCCCTTGTTGTCGTTCATGTTCAAAAATTGAGACGAAATCTCGTCAAACTCGACTTGCGCGTATTTTTGCGCCCAAAACGCCGTGATGCTCAAATTTTCAATCGGCGTAACATTTGCCACAAGCCCCTGAATATAGCCCACAGCCCATTCCAAATCGACCTCTTGACGCCCATACGATACAAATCCGCGCCCCTCATGCTCGAGCTTTGCGTGCATCACATGCAACATCACATTCGATTCGACAATCCCCTCGGCGTTGCCATACGCGCCGTCATAATCGCCATCGAGCTTCTCATACAGCGCGTCTGTTGCCCACGCCCCCGCGGCGAACGAGAGCCCATGCAGCGGCGCTGTCGCATACACAAACGAGGCGCTTGGGGCGAGATAGCCCGATTTGTTGCTCGTCTCCCCCTTTGTGTTCGTGTTCATCACGCCCTTGCCGAGCTTTTTATACTGCCCATACAAGCCAATATGCCCGCTCGCGCTGCCCTCTTTGAACGCCTTCTCAAGCGCGCTTGCTTCCTCATCTGCGGCAAAGACCCAAGCGCTGCAAAGCGCTGTAAAAACCAAAAGCTTTTTCATAAAGCCATCTCCTTTTTTAATGTTGAAAGCGGTATTATATCAAAAATCGTTTTCATTTTCCTTAAACATTGGCGCAACCCATTTTTTGGCGCTCAAACCCTCACCCTTGTTTGGCAATGGCAGTTTATCTGAAGATTTTAAACATTTTGTCGTGTGGCTTTGTGCGCTTTTGTTAACGATTCTGTGCGTGGGGGGGGGGGCGGTTTCGCCGTTATTGTTTAAATTGCGAGCGAAGCGAACCAAAAAACCGGCTGGGAATTTTTGTTTGATTATAGGCTTGGTTGTTCGTTGATTGCCCCGCTCGCGCCGCTCGGACGCAATG
>CAMXAV010000044.1 GCA_947179285.1 uncultured Helicobacter sp. | reverse complement strand
ACATCTCTTCGTGAATCTTTGATTTTAGAAGCTAGTTCTTTTGCGCCTTTTCCAATCAATTTACCCTGCAACCACTTTGTCCGTTTTGTCGCATTCTTGAGCTTTTGACTCAAAGCATATTTTGTTCTAAAGGCAGGAATGGGGCAAACTTTATGAAGCGATTCGAGTGTGATTTCAGATAGTCCTTTTACCGCTTCATGGTGTTCGATATTGACCACATAGGGCTTATAAACACGTGATTGGAAACCAACCTTTGGCAAACGACGTTGCAAGGGCTGTTGCCCCCCTTCAAAGCCTCTTTTTTGCTTGAATCCTGAACGTGCAGTTTGTCCTTTGCCGCCACGTGTAGAGGTTTTGCCCATGCCACTACCCTGACCACGACCAACACGTTTGCGTTTTTTAACGCTTCCTTCTGCATGTTTAAGTTTTTCTAGTGCCATTTCTTATCCTTTGATTTGACGCAATGCGTCCACTGTTGCACGCACAACATTATAGGGATTGCTAGAACCTAAAGATTTTGTCAGAATATCTTTAATGCCTGCAAGCTCAATCACAGGACGAGTCGAACCACCGGCAATAATACCCGTACCTTCACTTGCTGGTCGCAACAAAATCCTGCTAGAATTGTATTTATGCTCAATATCATGAGCAATAGTCGTACCTTTGATATTGATTTTAACAAGATTTTTGAAAGCATCGTCAACGGCTTTTTTGATTGCATCTGGGACTTCTTTTGCCTTACCAAGCCCAAATCCTACGGTACCATTTTCATCTCCCACAACGACAAGCGCATTGAAACGAAAACGTCGACCGCCTTTGACGACTTTTGTTACACGTCCAATATTGACAACCACTTCTTTAAAGCCGGGGCGCATGCCTTCACGCATGACTTCACGTTCTTCTGGCTTCTCTCGAACTTCTGTTCGTTCTTGTGCTGTTTCTGCAAGCGTTTCTTGAGTTTCTACTTCTTTAGTATTTTCCATCTTCTCTCTTTCCTCCTAAAACAACACATCTTTTTCGCGCAAAGAATCGGCAAAAGCCGCAATCACTCCATGATAGAGATAGCCATTTCTATCAAAGACAACGGTGCGAATCTCTTTTGACTTCAACTTATCTGCTAATGCATGGGCAATGTTTTTTGCGTCTTGTTTATTTGCTTTCAATCCCATCGTTTTCCCGTCGACAACAGCAAGCGTTGTCGAATGCTCATCATCAATGACTTGAGCATAAAGATAGCGATTTGAGCGAAAAACAGAAAGTCGAGGTTTTTGTGCTGTCCCATAAATTTTGCTTCGCGTACGCATCTTGCGCTTGATTCGAAGACGATTTTTCTGTCGTATAGCTTTTTCCAACATTGTTCTTCCTTATTTTTTAGAAGTTTTACCCGCTTTGCGGATAATCACTTCATCGGCATATTTGACACCCTTGCCCTTATAGGGTTCTGGTGGTCGAAAGCTGCGAATATTGGCTGCAACCTGCCCTACTTGTTGTTTGTCAATGCCTTTGATGGTTAATACGTTTTTATCCACCACCATTTCGATTCCTTCGGGAATATCGTATTGAATAGGGTGCGAAAAACCAAGATTCAGCTCCAAAACCTTGCCTTTTACAGCCGCCCTATAACCCACTCCATTGATTTCAAGCTGCTTGCTGAAACCTTTGTCTAAACCTTCGATAATGTTATTAGCGAGTGCCCGATATGTACCCCAAAACGCTCGGTCTTTTGATTCTGTGCCATTGGGGGCAAAGACAAGAGAACCATTTTCAAGCTTCAACTGCACACGTCCAAAGGTATCCAATGCAATTTTATGGTTGCCTTTTGAAACATGGATTGTATGATGCTCAACTTTCACTTCAATCCCGCTAGGAATCGTAATTGGCTTTTTTCCTATTCTTGACATCGTTCTTCCTTCATCATTTACCAAATGCTACATAACGCTTCGCCGCCAACGTTGGACTTATAAGCGTCTTCATTGCTCACTACGCCTTTTGATGTGCTTACAACAATAAGACCATAGCCATTTTTGAAACGTTTTAGCTCATCACGACCCTTATAGATGCGTCTACCGGGTTTGCTAATGCGCTTGATTTCGCTAATCACCGAGCGACCATCTTCATCATAACGCAAAATCACTTTGATAGATTGTTTGCCCTCATTTCCAATGATTTTATAGCTCTCGATAAAGCCCTTGGACATGAACACATCAAGGATAGAAACAACAATCTTGGCATAATAAAGCGTTGTATGCTCGAGTCTTCGCATTGAAGCATTTCGGATTCTCGTTAGAGAATCGGCAATAATATCAGTCATCATGTCTTGCTCCTTACCAGCTTGCTTTTCGCATTCCGGGGATTAAACCCTCGTTGCCCATTTTACGCAAACACACACGACACAAACCAAAATCTCGATAGACAGAATGTGGTCTGCCACAAATCTTGCAACGAGTGTAGGCACGAACCTTAAACTTTGGTTTTCTTTTTGCCTTGATTACCATTGACTTTTTAGCCATTTGTTCTTCCTTTCGCAAAAGGCATACCAAGTGCTTCGAGCAATTGGAATGCTTCTTTGTCTGTTTGTGCGGTTGTTACGATTGTGATATTCATGCCATGTGTTACCATAATGTCATCATACACAACTTCTGGGAACATCAGCTGCTCATTGAGACCAAAGCTATAATTGCCGCGCCCGTCAAAACCATTACGAGGCACACCACGAAAGTCGCGCACGCGAGGCAACGCAATCACAATGAGTTTTTCAAGAAAGTTATACATCTGATTATTGCGCAATGTAACCTTTACGCCCATAGGCATGCCTTCGCGCATTTTGAATCCAGCAACAGACTTTTTAGCAAGAGTAATCACGGCTCTTTGTCCAGCAATCAGCGAGATTGTGTCGGCAATATTTTGCATGACTTTGCTATCTTTTGCATAATCGCCTGCACCCACACTAATGACAATCTTTTCAAGCTTTGGCAACAGCATTGGATTCTTGAGTTGCAGCTTCTCTTTCAATTGTGCGCGTACCTCATTTTTATAGAAGCTTTTAAGTTGATACATAATGCTATGCCTCCTCTACTTTCTGCACATTAGAAATGTGAATGGGTAGTTCTTTTTGGATAAAACCACCTTTAGGATTATTGTCATTGGGCTTAATCGCCTTTTTCACAACATGGCAACCCGCAACAATGACTTTAGATTTTTTGGGCAAAACACGTAACACTTCTGCCACCTTGCCCTTATCATCGCCAGCAATCACCTTGACTTTGTCCCCTCGTTTGATATGCGCCATCACAAAACCTCCGGTGCCAAAGATACGATTTTCATAAAATTCGCATAGCGTACTTCGCGCCCCACAGGACCAAAAATACGCGTTCCAATTGGTTCTCTTTTGTTGTCCAAAATCACAGCGGCATTATCATCAAAGCGAATCAAAGAGCCATTGCCCCTTTGAATCTCTTTTTTGGTGCGAACAATCACAGCTTTGACAACTTGCCCCTTTTTAACTTTGCCATTTGGAATCGCCTTTTTGACAGAAGCAACAATGATGTCGCCCACAGTCGCATAACGTCTTTTGCTTCCACCCAAAATCTTGATACACATGACTTCTTTCGCGCCGCTATTATCTGCGACATTCAATCGTGTAAAACTTTGTATCATAACTCAACTCCCACAGAAACGACCTTATGGAGCGTGAATGCTTTGCGCTTTGATATAGGCTTGCATTCAATTGCTTCAATGACGTCTCCTACTTTGATTTTGTTCTCTTCATCATGAACCAAATATTTCTTAAAACGTTTCACGATTTTGCGGTATCTTGGGTGCATCACACGTCTTTCAACAAGAATCGAAACGCTTTTATCGCCACTTTTTGCAACAACACTGCCCTGAATCACACGTTTGTGTGCTTGTCTATTCTCATTCATGTCTAACCTTTTGCCACAAGAGCTGTATGGATACGCGCAATCTCTTTGCGCACAGCCCTCAATTCATTAGGGTTTTTCAATTGCATTGTGCGCAGTCGTAACCGAAGTTCAAATAAATGCAATTTTTTCTCTTTGAGGAGTTTTTGCAATTCTCCTTTATCTCTATTGACAATTTCAGTATATTTCATTTTCGCTCTCACTTGTTACAATCTTTGTCCGAAAAGGAAGCTTGCTTTGAGCAAGTGCAAGCGCTTCTCGAGCAAGCGCCTCATCAACACTTCCCATTTCATAGATGATTCGCCCGGGCTGGATATTCATCACCCATTTTTCGACCGCACCGCGCCCTTTACCCATACGCACCTCAAGAGGCTTAGCAGTCAAGGGCTTATCAGGGAAAACACGAATCCATGTCTGCCCCGCCCTCTTTGTGTGGCGCGTCATCGCGATACGCGCAGCCTCAATTTGTCGCGAATCGATGCGACCATGCTCAAGCGCTTTGATTCCAATCGTTCCAAATGCAAGAGAATTGCCGCGAAACGCCTTGCCGCGATTGCGCCCTTTCATTTGCTTTCGGTATTTTGTACGTTTTGGCATTAACATTACTGTTGTCTCCTTCGTCTTGCTAGGCGAGATTCTCTATCGTTGGTTTCACGTTTTTCAACCTGAATGCCTTTTTGAAGAATTTCTCCTTTAAAAATCCATACTTTCACCCCGATAATCCCATAAGTCGTCATTGCCTCGGCGAATCCATATTCCACTTTTGCCCGCAAAGTATGCAAAGGAACACGCCCGTCCATATACCATTCCATGCGCGCCATCTCTGCCCCAGCCAAGCGCCCAGAGACTTGCACCTTAATGCCTTTTGCGCCCGATTTCATTGCATTTTGCATGACTTTTTTCATCGCTCGGCGAAATGCCACACGTTTTTCGAGCTGCATTGCAACATTTTCTGCCGCTAGTTGTGCATTAGCATAGGGACGTTTGACTTCTTTAATGTTGATTCCAACATCTTTTTTCTCGCCATCTTTGTTGTTATTATCAACAATTTTTTGCAAGGCTTTTTTGATATTTTCAACATCAGAACCTTTTTTGCCAATAATCACACCCGGACGTGCAGCCACAACGGTAATGCGCAATTTCTTAGCTGTTCGTTCAATCACAATCTCACTTACGCCTGCCATACTTAGATTCTTTTTCAAAAATTGACGAATCTTGTGGTCTTCAACAATGTTTTCAGGAGTCGCCCCAAAATGGGGAAACCAACGTGATTTCCAGTTTTGATTGATACCCAGCCTCAGACCAATTGGATTAACTTTTTGACCCATAACTACTTATCCTCACTCTGTGCCACTTTTTTACCTCTCCTTGATGAGTTTTTTGGTTTTTTGTCTGTCATCTCTGCCACTTCAACAAAAATATGTGACGTAGGCTTGCGAATAGGTGTTGCACGACCTCTTGCTCGTGGCGTGAAACGGCGCAAGACAGGACCCGTATCGATGCGGCATGATGCAACTGCAACATTGCTTGCCTCATAGTTCCCATTTGCAACAGCAGAAGCAAGAACTTTGGCAATCAGCTTTGCTGCTTTGTTGGGAGTAAATTCGAGCGAGGCGAGAGCAACCTCTGCATTCATGCCTTGAATCTCACGCGCAACCAACCTCGCCTTTGTAGGAGATAGACGAACGAAACGCAATAATGCTGTACTCATAAAAACTCCTTATTTCCCAATCTTTTTCTGGACACTGCCCTTGTGCCCTTTAAAAGTGCGTGTAGGAGCAAATTCGCCCAAACGATAGCCGACATGATTCTCGGTAATATACACAGGAACAAATGCGCGCCCATTATGGACATTGAACGTCATGCCAATCATATCGGGCAGAATCGTACTGCGTCTTGACCATGTTTTAATGGGTTTGTTGTCTTTTGCTGCCTTACTCTTCTGAACTTTTTTAAGAAGATGGTCGTCTATAAAAGGACCTTTTTTAATCGATCTAGCCATAATCCGTTCCTATTTTTTTCGTCTTGAGATAATCAATTTATCGCTCGCTTTTTTGCGGCGAGTTTTGTAGCCTTTGGTGGGCATGCCCCATGGCGACACAGGGTGTCCGCTTGAGCCTGTCTTGCCCTCGCCCCCTCCGTGTGGGTGGTCGACAGGGTTCATCGCGCTACCCCTTGTTTGCGGGCGAACGCCAAGATAGCGATTCCGCCCTGCCTTGCCAATCGAGATATTCGCAAAATCGGCATTCCCAACGACACCAATAGTCGCCATACATTCGCTTAGAATATAGCGCATTTCGCTGCTTGGCATACGCAAAATCGTGTATTTGCCCTCGCGCCCCATAATCTGCATGCTTGCGCCCGCGCTTCGTGCAATCTGCCCGCCAGCGCCAGGGTGCAACTCGACATTATGCACAATCGTTCCGATAGGAATCGCACGCAATTTCATCGCATATCCTGTGCGAATATCAAGCCCCTCTTCGGCAGCCAACACAGCATCGCCCACCGAAAGCCCGTTGGGCTGAAGAATGTAACGT
>CAMXAV010000043.1 GCA_947179285.1 uncultured Helicobacter sp. | reverse complement strand
TGCGTCTATGTTATGCCTTATGGCTCGAACATAGACGTTGCGCGCTGTGGCTGGGGAATCAAAATCAGTGAGCAATAGCAGAATCGGAGGTGCGGTTTTAACCGCACATATTAATGAGTGCGACTAAAGTCGCACCTTCGAGATGTTTCGCTTCGCTCAACATGACAAGATTCCATGTGTCATTGCGAGCAAGCGGAGCGAGCGTGGCAATCAACAGGCAAAGAATCCCAAGCGAGCATTCAGAGACGGTTGATTGCTTCGGGCAACGCCCTCGCAATAACAGAAACATCGAAAAATTCCTTCAAAAACATAGCTTTTTTCTATTGATTTATGAGAATGAAACTAGGAATTTATGATTCTAACATTGCTCGCAAGAGAGGCGCTATCAAGCCCTTTTTGCTTTTGTGTGCACAATTTCAAAAAAACTTCACACTATCTTCACATTTGAGCGCTAGTATTTCTCATTCATTTTTAGGAGGACACTATGAAAAAAATCATCTGGATTGCCTGCGTCTGTTCATTGAGCGCCGCAACGCTCAACCAAAGCATGCAAAGCTACATCGAGAGCCTCAAAGTCGAGGCAAAGAGTCAAGATTCCGCGTTTGTGGACTTTAGTGCGAGCGAGGGGCAAAAAATCTTTACGACACAAAACATCGGCAGGGACAACCAAAAGCTGTCGTGCGAGAGCTGCCACGGGAGCAATCTGCAACAAAATGGGCGCAATGTTTTCACAAACAAGGTTTTGCCGCCGCTTGCGCCAAGCGCGAATGCCGAGAGCCTGACAGACCCAAAACAGGTGCAAAAATGGCTCAAACGCAACTTCAAAGATGTCTATCTCCGCGAGGGTAGCGCGAAAGAAAAGGGCGATGTCCTTTATTATATCCTCACAAAATAGGAGCGAACCATGAAACGATTCTTGTTACTTCTTGCCATTGGCTTGGCGGCGGCTGCGCCCGATTTTGTCGAAGTGGCGCAAAACGATTCGCGGTTTGCGATGTTTGGGCAAAAGGGCGGCAAACGCGAGATTGCGCCTGTCGATAATGCGCTCTACAAAAAGGAATGCGCGAGCTGCCATTTTGGCTATCAGCCCGGTCTGTTGCCCGCACAATCGTGGAGCTATATCATGCAGAATCTCGAGAAGCATTATGGTGTCGATGCGAGCATTGATGAGCAAGATAATGCCGCGCTCACCGCGTATCTCCTCGCAAACTCGAGCGAAAAGGCGGCGGCGATGTATCGCCGCAGCGCGAAGCTGACGGCTTCGATGCAGCCCGGCGTGTTGTATTTGTCTATCACAGAGATTCCGTATCATATCAAGAAACATCGCAAGATTGATAAACATCTAATCACCCAAAAAGAGGTGGGCAGCCTCGCGCGATGTGCGGCGTGCCACACAAGCGCCGATGAGGGCGTGTATAAGAAACGTGATGTCAAGATTCCAAACTATGGGGCATGGCGTGATTAGAAGCTATATTTGGAGTTTTTTCAATCGCTTTGTCCATGTCGTGATGATTATTAGCTTTACGCTCGCCTATTGCCTTGAAGATTTCCTACCAATCCACATATTCTTCGGCACTCTCTTTGGCGCTGCGGTCGTGTTGCGCATTGTCTGGGGCTTTGTGGGCACAAGGCATTCCCGCTTTGCCGATTTCCCCTATCGCGGCGTTTTGGGCTATCTCGCCTCTGTCTTTGGCACAAAAAGGCGCTTTGTGGGGCACAACCCCGCGAGCAGCTGGGCGATTTTGCTCATGCTCTTTCTTGGAATCTGCACGGCTCTAAGCGGTATGCTCGAGGCGGGCATTTCTAAAAATCAGGGAATCTTCGCGTTTTTATACGACCAATACAGTCATGTACGATTCCTCGATGATGTGCATGAAATGTTCGCCAATGCCCTCCTTCTCGTTGTTTGCGTGCATATCTTGGGCGCGCTCATCGATTGGCTCGTGCACAAAAACGATTCGATTCAATCGATGATTTCTGGATTCAAGAAAACAAACACCAACGAAAACATTACCTTTAACGTTGGGCAAAGAATCTTTGTTTTCGTTGCAATCGCACTGCTCGCGGCTATCGCCGTCTTGATGCTCGGCAGCAACCCCTTGAACAAGAGCCATGCGCAAAGAATCGACTATGCGGCTTTGCATAAAGATTTTGCCAACGAGTGCGGCAGCTGCCATGCCATCTACCCCCCGTTTTTGCTGCCCAAACACAGCTGGGCGCTCATGATGAATGATTTGGAGAATCATTTTGGCGATGATGCGAGCATCGATTCCGAACTCAATGCCGAGATTCTAGCGTTTTTGGAGAAGTATTCTGCCGAATCGTTTGACACGAAAGTTTCGCGCAACATCATCGAAAGGCAGACGGATTCTGCAAACATCGCAATCACGAAGAATCCCTATTGGCTCGAGCTGCATGCGCATATTTCCGCAGATGTCTTCGCACAGCCGAGCGTCAAGACGAAGGCGAATTGCTTTGCATGCCACAAAGACTTGGAGCATGGAATCCTCACGCTCACTGATTAGATGTTGCCAAAGATTTATCTTTTCTTGCTAGAATCGCGCCTATGAACAACAAACATTTCGTGCGCGTGGCGCATTCTCCCGATGCTGATGATATTTTTATGTACTACGCGCTCGCGTTTGGCTGGGTCGACTGCCCCGATGTGTGCCTTGAAAATCTCGCGCTGGACATCGAGACGCTGAACGAGAACGCGCTGCGCTCGAGCTATGAAATCAGCGCCATCTCGTTTGCGCTCTATCCGCTGATTGCCCAAAACTACGCGCTTTTGCGCACGGGCGTGAGCTTTGGGCAGGGCTATGGACCAAAGCTCATCAAGCGCAAGGGCACGCAACTTAAGAAAAACTTCAAGGTGGCGCTAAGCGGTGCACACACGACAAACGCGCTATTGTTTCAAATCGCCTACCCTGACGCGCGCGTTGTGTACAAAAACTTTCTCGACATCGAGAGCGCCGTTGTTGGCGGCGAAGTCGATGCGGGCGTGCTGATTCATGAATCGATTCTCAATTTTGACGCGAGCCTTTGCGTGGAGCGCGAGATATGGGAGATTTGGGAGAATCTAAGCGGTGGCGCGCTGCCCCTGCCGCTTGGCGGAATGGCGATTTTACGCTCGATTCCGCTGCACCTCGCGTTGCAAATCGAAGGGCTGCTCACCAAAGGCGTGGCGATTGCGCACCATCACCCACAGATTCTAAGCAACATGCTCCATGAGCGCAAACTTTTGCGCATTCGCGGCGCAGAGCTTGAGACCTACCTCCGATTCTATGCCAACGAGCATTCGATAACGCTTGACGACACGCAGCTAGACGCGCTCGACAAACTCTTTGCGCTCGGGCATGCGCATGGATTCTACCCGCAAAGAATCAGCACGAGAGATTTCTTGCTGCCCTCTGAATACATGGCGTTGCGGCATTCTTAGAATTTTTTAAGCAAAATGCTTTAGAGATTCGACATATTGCCGATTTTGGGAAAACGATTTTTTATATCAGGAAACATGAATGGAAACATTTGCCGTGAGAATGAATCTCGGGGTGTCAAAAAATCGCCTAGCGTCTTTGCACAATCGGCAGAATGCCGAGCAGACACAAGCTGTCGCCTCGCGCGACATGGGCGCGCATATCAAAGAGGGGCTTGGCGCAAACAACGGCGGGCGCGCTAATCTTGGGCTGCTCGTTGGTGTCGATATTGCGACACAATTAGACCCTTTTGGCAAAAAGGAATCCGAAACGCGGCTTCAAAACGCGAGCAACAACCTCGCGATTGCCCAAGCAAGGCTCGAGCTCGCGAGCGAAGAAACGAGCGAGGAGCGCGGCAATTGGCTCAAGGCAACGCTGCAACAGCTCCGCGCGTTGAGCGAAGAGCTGCAGAAAACGCTCGAGCAGATTGCCAAAGAGCGCGAAAAAGAGCGCAACCCGCTTGCGATTGGGCTTGATTCCGCGTTCACAGCCCAAGACGAGGCGCGCATTAGGCTGCAAGAGCTCAACGAGACGCACAGAGCCGAAACGAAGATGGCGTATATGGACGCCAAAGAGGTGGCGAGCGTCTATCAAAACAAGGCGAGGCAGATTCTTGGGCAGATTGCGCAACTGCAAAAGGAGATTCTGAACGATTCGCTGCAAATCACGCGCGTGCTTGCGGGCAATGCACCAAGCACTGATTTTAGCGTCAATACAAGCGCTGGGGGCGAGGGCGGCGGGCTTGTGGCAGCGGCAATTGACATTGGCACAAGCGGCGGCGAGGGCGAGAGCGCAAGCATAGAAGCGGCGATTGGCGATATGGAATCTGCCGCAAACGTTGCGACAGAGAGTGTCGAAACGGGGGCAGAAGCGGAAGCGGCGCCCGAGCAGGCAGCGCCCGCAGAAGCGGCGCATGAAAGCCAAGCGGCGCGCGATGCGCAAAACGCGCAGGGCAAGGAAGCGCCCAAAGAATCGCAAAAGGTAAGCGGCGCAAAAGAATCGCCCAAAGCGCCGCAGCAGACGAGCGGCGCAAAGCCCATTGACATGAAAATGCTCAATAGCCTTTCGATGCAACGTTCGGCGAAAATAGCAAAAATCATGAAACTCTACGAGCAGCTCGCAAGGCTCGACCAAAGCTCATCGGGAGAAGCCAGCAAGGTTACGGCGCAATCTGATTCGCGCAATCGCGCGGCGATTCACGAGGCAAAAGCGCTCAAGGAAATCATCTATGCCTAGATTGTGTCGCGGTTTCTTCAGCTTGTTATTAGATAAAGATATGCTACAATATTAGGCTATATCATCGAATCGAGGACGTGTAAAGCTTTATGGGTTGGTTGATTGGTTATTTTCTGTTTGCGGTTGTCATTTCGTTTGTTTGCTCTGTATTGGAGGCTGTGTTGCTGTCTATCACGCCGCCATTTATGGAAAGCTATGCCAAAAACCACCCCAAGAGTGGCAAGATTCTGAAGCACCTGAAGGCGAATATCGACAACGCGATTGGTGCAATCTTGGTTGTCAATACCTTTGCCAACACCGTGGGCGCGTCAGGCGTTGGCGCACAAGCCATCGAAATCTTTGGCGATGCGTGGCAGGGCGCTGTGGCGCTGTTTATGACGCTTAGCATTCTCTATATCTCCGAGATTCTGCCCAAAACCATCGGCGCGACATATTGGAAAAGCCTCGTTTTGCCCGCGAGCTATCTCATCTATGTGCTGTATTTCATCACCTTTCCGTTCGTGTATGTCTCGCGCATCATCACGCACATGTTCCGCAAGGGCAATTCCGACAACATGAGCCGCGATGAGATTCTCGCCGTTGTCGAGCTCGGCGAAAAAAGCGGCTCGATTAACGAGCTTGAGTCCGATATTTTGGAGCACATCATCGCCCAGCAGTCGCTCTCGATTGCCGACATTATGACGCCAAAAGAGCAGATGTTTTCGCTGAATGACACGATGACAATCCATGAGGCATTGCTCGTGTCGGACACGCACAAATACTCGCGCATTCCGCTGCTCGATAGCGAGGGCAACGCGCCAAACCTTGTCTATCGGCAGCATTTGCTGCAAGCCAACCTCGAAAAACGTGGGCAGGAGAGCATTAAGAACATCGCCACTGATTTTGAGCAAGTCGATGAGGGCATGCATCTGCTCGATTTGCTCGAAAATTTTATTGTCCAAAAAGAGCATTTGTTTTGCGTTGTGAATAGCAAAAAGAAGCTGATTGGGATTGTCGCGCTCGAAGATGTTATGAACGCCGTGATTGGCGTTGGAAACCTCCAGCGGCACTAGAAAGGACAGGATATGCTACTAACTCTGTATTGTTTTGTTGCCATTGTTTTCACCTTTTTGTGTTCTATTATGGAATCTGTGTTCCTTTCTATCACGCATTCCTTTGTCGAAAGCTATGAAAAGAAAAACCCAAAAATAGGCGGCTATCTCAAACATTTGAAGGCGAATGTCGATGACGCCGAGGGCGCGATTCTTGTTCTGAACACCTTCGCCACAACAGCCGCCGCAACGGGCGTTGGAATCGAGGTTGCGCATATTTATGGTATCGAATGGCAGGCGTTTGGCGCGGCTTTGCTCACCGTTGTGTTGATTTATTTCTCCGAGATTCTGCCCAAGACCATCGGCGCGACATATTGGAAAAGCCTCGCGCCCGCCGTAACGCTTTGCATTCATTATTTGCTCAAAATCACGTTCCCGTTTGTGCTTGTCGCGCGGCTGCTCACGCATTTTGTCAAGTCGAGCCAAAGCAGCATTAGCCGCGATGAGATTCTCGCCGCAAGCCAGATTGGCAAAAAGGGCGGCTCGATTGCCACACGTGAAGAGGCGATTATTGAAAACGTGCTGAAGCTCAAAACTTATCAGACTATCGACATTCTCACGCCCCGAAGCATTGTTTTTTCTTTGCCCGCCGATTGCACCGTTGGCGAGGCGCTCACGCATAAGGGGCTGTATTCGCATTCGCGCATTCCGATTTATGGCGATAGCAGCAACACCGATACGATTGTTGGCTTTGTGCGCGCGCGGGATATTC
>CAMXAV010000042.1 GCA_947179285.1 uncultured Helicobacter sp. | reverse complement strand
GAAATATTCCGTGAGCGCCACGACAACAAATGCCCAAATCCATGAGCTAATCAGATTGATAATGCCAAATTTATAGGCGGGGTAACGCGTTGTGCCGATGCTCATCGGCAGCACGGTGCGCATTCCATACATAAAACGTTGCAAAAAAATGATAATCCAACCATATTTTTGTAATAATTTACTCGCAAGGGCAAATTTGCGCCTCTGCGACATCAGGCGCTCTTGAATCGCGCGGCGATTGTAGCGCCCGATGAAAAAATAGAATTGGTCAGCCATCGAAGCGGCGACGCCGGCAATCAGAATCGTTGGGACAAATGCCATCTTTTGGTCATGCACAGCAAGCCCAGCAAACACGAGCCCAAGCTCGCCCTCAATCAACGACCAGATGAAAAGAATCAGATACCCCCAATCTTCGAGATAATTATCCCAAAGATTCATGATAAATTCTTCAAACGAAAACCCTGTGAGATGACTCCATATAAAAACGGCTAAAATGAGGATTGCAAGCAAAAACCATAGATAATAGCTTCCAATAAACCCTATGACTTGCTTGATTCTCACCCAACTCTCCTAACCCAAATGTTCTTTAACTTGTGCAACATCTTTATCGCCCCTACCTGAAAGACAAATGATAGCAATTTTATCTTGGATTCTAGCACGATTCTTGTAAATGTATGCTAGCGCATGCGAAGATTCGAGCGCGGGGATAATCCCCTCTTTTTGCGAGAGCCACACGAAGGCTTCGAGCGCCTCTTTGTCGCTAATCGTGTCATATTCCACGAGCTTTTGAGAAAACCAATAGGCATGCTCTGGTCCAATGCCCGGGTAGTCAAGCCCCGCCGAGATACATTGCGCTTCCTCGATTTGCCCCTCATCTGTTTGGAGATAATAGCTCATCTGCCCGTGCAAGATTCCAACGCTGCCATGCGCGATGCTCGCCGCGCCCGCGCCGCCGCGCCCGCCCGCCTCGATTCCAACGCGTTGCACAGACACATCATCGAGAAAATGCGCAAACAGCCCCGCCGCGTTGCTGCCACCGCCAACGCATGCAACAACCAAATCGGGCAGCCGCCCTTCGGCATGCAGAATCTGCTGCCGCGCCTCATAGCCGATGATACTCTGAAAATCGCGCACCATCATTGGGTAGGGGTGTGGTCCGGCAACCGTGCCAATCAAATAGAACGTGTCGCGCGCGTTGCTGACCCAATCGCGAATCGCCTCGTTCATCGCGTCTTTGAGCGTTTGCGAGCCCGATGTGGCGGCATGCACCTTTGCGCCCAAAAGCTGCATGCGGAACACATTGAGTTCTTGGCGCTGCATGTCCTTTGCGCCCATGAAAATCTCGCATTCCAAGCCCAAAAATGCGGCGATAGTCGCCGTTGCCACGCCGTGCTGCCCCGCGCCTGTCTCGGCGATAATGCGCTTCTTGCCCATTCTTTTTGCCAAAAGCGCCTGCAGTAGCACATTGTTGATTTTATGCGAGCCCGTGTGGTTCAAATCCTCGCGCTTGAGATAGATTTTTGCGCCAAGCTCGGCGCTAAGATTCTGCGCAAAATACAAGAGGCTCGGGCGTCCAACATAGCGGTTTAGCAGCTCATGCGCTTCTTCCCAAAAATCTACATCAAAGCGCACTTTTGCATAGAACGATTCGAGCTCGAGCAACGTTGGCATGAGCGTTTCGGGCACAAAGCGCCCGCCAAAGATTCCAAAATGCCCTCTCTCATCGGGGTCTGAACGCAATCTTCTTGGAACAAACATTATATGTCAAGCACGCTAAACACGGGCGCAAGCGATTCGATTCGCTTTTTTCCGCCGCACGCAACAAGATGAAGCAAGAAGCAACTCTCGACACACTCCGCCCCCGCCGCGCGCACAAGCCGCAAGCTCGCCTCTGCCGTGCCCCCTGTGGCTATGAGGTCATCAACGAGCAGCACGCGCGCCTTTGGTTTGTTTGCAAACGCATCGCGATGAATCTCAATTTCGTCAAAGCCATACTCGAGCGCATATTTTTCGCTCAACGTCTCGGCGGGCAGCTTGCCCTTTTTGCGCACGGGCACAAAGCCAACGCCAAGAGACGCGGCGAGCGGCGCGCCAAAGATGAACCCGCGCGATTCAATCCCCACGACATAATCGAGCTTGTAGCCCGCATAGCGCTTCGCAAGCCCACTTAGCAACATGCCAAAGGCTTTTGCGTCTTTGAGCAATGTTGTGATGTCATAGAAAACAATCCCGGGCTTAAAGCCCTCCACATCGCGAATCGCGCTACGCAAGTATTGCTTTTCTTCTGCACTCCATTCCATATTTTTCCTTTAGTCTTAGAGTAGAGCCTCGATTTTTTGCTCCAAGTCTTTAATGCGATTCTTGTATTTCTCGGTATCCACGCGATATTGCGAGTTGCGCTGTTTGAGCAGCTTGACTTCGTTGCGCAACGATGTAATCTCATCGGTGAGAATATCGATATTTCCAAGCCCACGTTGCAGCTGCAATTGGTGCTTGCGAATGAGAATCTCCGCTTCTTGCAAGGTGAGCTTGAGCACAGCGCTGTTGCGTTGTTCTTTTTCGGCGACACTGCGATAATACAATGTCTTGACGGTGACAAACACGATAAACAACAAAATCGCAACGACAACCAACCATTCGTACATCATTTCCTACTCCTTCGTTTGGATTGCGTCCATGAGCGCAACCCGTTTTTCATGCCTCCCACCCTCAAAGGTGGTCTGAAAAAAGACATGCAAAATTGATTCCACAATGCCGCTCCCCAAAACGCGCGCGCCCAAACACAACACGTTTGCGTCATTGTGCAGCCGCGCCACTTCGGCTGTGTAGGCATCATGGCAGAGTGCCGCGCGAATTCCTGCAAAGCGATTTGCCGCAATGCTCATGCCAATGCCGCTGCCGCATATCAAGATTCCATAAGCAGAATCTGCCAACACGCGCTGCGCGAGCTTTTGCGCATAGAGCGGATAATCTACGCGCTGCGTGTCAAACGCGCCCAAGTCCTCGAACGCGATGTGCTGCGCCTCGAGCCATTTTTTCACCTCGTCTTTGAGCGCAAATCCCGCATGGTCTGCGGCAATGTAACATTTCATCATCAATCCTTTAGGCAAGAAGTTCGAGCAGCCACAACGCGGGCGCAAAAAACACCGAACGCAAGGGCTCAAACGCCAACACGGCGACAAGAACGAGCATTCCATAATTGCCGATTCTCTCATAGAATCGTTGCAAGCCCAAGATTCCAAAACGTGAGAATTGATACGACAAAATCCACGAGCCATCGAGCGGCGGAATCGGCCACGCGTTGAACACGGCGAGCACGACATTGACAAGCAGCAGCTGCGCCAAGAAGACCATTGCCCAATCGGGGAAGTTTGCCCATTGCAACAAAAACCCCGCGAGGAACGCAAGCGCGAGGTTATAGGCGATTCCAGCGCTCGCCACGGCGCTTAGCCCATTGAAGCCGCCGCCTGTGAAGACCTTGCGGTTGTTGATGGGCACAGGCTTTGCCCAGCCAAACAAGAAAGGCGCGCCCGAGACATAGAGCAAACCGGGAACGAGGATTGAGCCAAACAAGTCGATATGCACAAACGGATTGACGCTCAAGCGCCCGAGCAGCTTCGCCGTTTTGTCGCCATAATGCAAGGCGGCGTAGCCATGCGCAATCTCATGCCCGATAATCGCGATGAGCAAGGCGACAATGGACGCGATGATTTGGAGCATGTGCATATCGACCTCTATCATTGGGCAAGCTCGTTTGCGGCGTCTATCAACGCGCGTTCTGAATCCGCCTCGGCAGCACGCGTGGCGCGCATTGTGTCCTCTAGCTCTGCGACACTCTTGCCCACGCGATTCCAACGAATGCGCAAATCCGAATCGATGCTAAAGCCCACGACCCACGGCGTGCCGACAATGTTGCGATATGGCACAGCGCCCCATATCCGCGAATCGCTCGAGCCGTTGCGGTTGTCGCCCATCATGAAAAACTCGTCTTTGCCCACTTGCGCATAGAAAAAGGGCTCGCCATTCTCTTGGTGCAGGCTCATCGCGACTTCGCCGTTGTTATAAAGATAGAACAAATCTTGAAAAAAATCATTCTCGGGCGCATAATGCACGCCGGGAAAGCGCGAAAAATAGGGGTCATAGACAAAAACCTTGCCCATAAACGTGCGCTTGCTATCGCCCGCGTAGTGTTGCGCGATGTAGGAATCGCCTTCGTGTGGGCGCAGATAGAGCCCATCATGCGCATAAATCACCTCATCGCCCTCTGTCGCGACAAGCCGCTTGACATAGTGTTGCTTTGGGTTGAGCGGGTAGCGAAAGACGACAATCTCGCCGCGCTTGGGGCGCTCGCCCGCGAACAAATGCCCATCGCCGTTGAAATCGGGCACAATCTGCCATTCGACCCACGGCAAATGCGGCAGCGGGATTCCATAGCTAAATTTCTTGACAAGCACCAAATCGCCGATGAGCAATGTGGAAATCATGCTCCCAGAGGGAATCAGAAACACCTGCCCCACGAAGAATAGAATCGTGAAGACAAGCAGAATCACGCCAATCCAGCTGTCCCAAAACCATCGCAAGATTTGCAAGGCTTTATGCATGGCTGCCCTTGATGTGTTTTTGAATCTCATAAGCCTTGAGCGTGTTTTGCAACAACGAAATAATCGTCATCGGACCCGCGCCGCCGGGAACGGGCGAGATGAACGAGCATTTGGGGCTCACATTCTCGAAATCCACATCGCCACAAATCTTGCCATTTGGCAGGCGCGTAATGCCAATATCGACAACCACAGTGCCTTCTTTGACCATATCGGCGGTGATGAGGTTTGGCTTGCCCACAGCCACGCAAAGAATGTCGGCTTGCCGCGTGAAGCTCGGGAGGTCGCGCGTGTAGATGTGGCATGTCGTTACCGTTGCGTTGGCGTTGAGCATCAGCGCCGCAAGCGGCTTGCCGACAATATTGCTCGCGCCCACAATCACGCAATGCTGCCCTTGCAGCTCGATTTTATACGCAGCGAGCAGCTCCATCACGCCAAGAGGCGTTGCGGGCGCAAACGCGGGCAGATTCTCGCGCACGCGCCCGACATTATGCGGGCTGAAGCCATCAACATCTTTGCTTGGGGCAATCGCTTCGAGAATGGGATTAGTCTCAATATGCGGTGGCAAGGGCAATTGAACGAGGATTCCATGCACATCTTCGTCATTGTTGAGCGATTCGATGATGCGCAAAAGCTCGGCTTGTGTCGTGCGGCTGCTTAGCGCATAGAGCCGCGCAACCATGCCCACGCGCTCGCATGCCTGTTTTTTCATATTCACATAGGTTTGGCTCGCGGGGGCGGTGCCCACGAGAATCACGGCAAGCGAGGGCTTGTCGTTGCAAGCACTCACGAGCGCGGCGAGCTCTCTCTCGATATTTTGCGCCAATTTTTTGCCATCCAAAAGCTGCATTCTGCCCCCTTTACTTTAAAGCTGGTTGTGTTATTATAAAAGAAAATTCATTTGTTTTCGCTAAACTAAGGAAATAAATTGTTACGCATCATTCTATCGTTGCTTCTCTCTGCCGCTTTTGCAGAGGAATCGTTCATCACGCAATTCGAGTATGGCAAGATGCTCTACGAAAACCCGCGCGGAATCGGCTGCCACCACTGCCACGGACCAGAGGGGCAAGGGCAAGAGGTTGCGCGCTACCAAAACAAAAAGGGCATGCAACAAATCATTCAAGGCGGCGCAATCCATAGCCTTAGCATCGAGCAATTCAAGCGCGCCCTCGAAGATTCCACGCGCATTATGCCGCGCTATTATCTCACAGACGCCGAGATTCGCGCCATTCATCTATATTTGCAAAAAATGCGTGATTTTCATCAATAAATCGTAAATGCAAAATATGGAGGTGCGACTTTAGTCGCACTCATTATTTTTATATGTGCGGTTGAAACCGCACCTTCAATGTTCCCATTGTCATTGCGAGCGGAGCGAAGCAATCAACCGTGTTGGGATTCTTGCTTGGTCGGGATTCCTTGCCTGTTGATTGCCACGCTCGTTACACTCGCTCGCAATGACGCATGGAATCTTGTCATGTTGAGTGAAACGAAACATCTATTCGCCATTGCTCATATTTTTTAACGTCCCAGCCACAGCGCGCAGCGGCAATGTTCGAGCCAAAAGGCGTAACGTTGCCGCCGCGCTGTGGAGCATGGGCATAGTCCGTGCGGAGCACATACAATTGAAGAGCGTGCTAGGGATTGGGGGTTAAAGCAGCGTTTGGCGCGAAGCGACAAACGGGTAGCAAATGCAAGGCATTTGCGATTAAAACATGTAATAGGGGACGCATGCAAGTAGTTCCCCTTGTCCCCCTTGAAAAAATAGCCAAGATTAGAATCTTTCGAGAATCTGCTATCTGTCATTGCGAGGCGAAGCCGAAGCAATCAACCATTTTGAACGCTCACTCGGGATTCTTTGCTCGTTGATTGCCACGCTCGCGCCGCTCGCTCGCAATGACACAAGAAATATTGGAGGTGCGACTTTAGTCGCACTCATTAAATTTTATGTGTGCGATTGAAATCG
>CAMXAV010000041.1 GCA_947179285.1 uncultured Helicobacter sp. | reverse complement strand
GAGATGTTTCGCTAACGCTCAACATGACAAGTTTCCATGTGTCATTGCGAGCGAGTAGCGCGAGCGTGGCAATCAACGATTCTTGCCTGCCCAATATCGTTGATTGCTTCGCTAGCGCTCGCAATGACAATAGCAGATTCTCGAAAGATTCTAATCTTGGCTATTTTTTCAAGGGGGACAAGGGGAACTACTTGCGAAGCGTTCCCCTTATCCCCCTTTGACCCCCAATCCCTAGCACGCTTTTTAAATGTGCGTTGCACTTGCATATGTCAATAGTCCACAGCGCTGCGTCTATGTTATGCCGTTTGGCTCGAATATAGACGTTGCGCGCTGTGGCTGGGAAGCTGGAATCAAGAGCAATGGCAAAGAGATGTTTCGCTAACGCTCAACATGACAATTGGAGGTGCGGTTTTAACCGCACATATAATTTTATGAGTGTGACTAAAGTCGCACCTCCGAAACCAAGAATCACCACAGCTTCAGCCGCTGGCTATGCGTGAGCGCAACGGCGATGGCGTCTGTTACATCAAGCGGCTTGATGTCGCCCTTGATTCCAAGAATCCGCTTGACCATGAACGCGACTTGCTCCTTTTTCGCCTTGCCGTTGCCCGTGAGCGCCTTTTTGACCTGCAACGGCGTGTATTCGGCGAAATTGCCGATTTCTTGCAAAATCTTGAGCGACAGCGCACCGCGAAATTGGGCGAGTTTGAGCACGGTTTGGGGATTATAGGCATAGAAAATATCCTCAATCGCGACACAATCGATTTTATGTTGGCGCAAGATGAGCTCGATTCCCTCGCAAAGCTCGAGAATCTGATGTTGCAAAATGCGCTCATGAATCTTGATAAGCCCCGCCTCGAGAATGCTTTGCGCGCGCGGCTTTGCGTGCAGCACGCAATAGCCGCAATTGCGACTGCCCGGGTCGATTCCAAGAATCACATTGCCTGCATTATTCACAGCCTTTTCCCCTGTTGTTCACATGTTTTGTCGGCAGATTCTACCCAAATATGCTATAATACACGCTGAACTGCCGATTTGTTCACATCTGTGAAATGCGTTATTCACATCTCAAAGGGCACTATGCAAAGCAAAGAAATCTTAGAACAACTCAAGGACGAAATCTCGGAGATTGAGTATGAGCACTACCTCAAGCAGCTGCAATACATCGAAGAGATGAGCTCAAGCAGCCACGCCGTGTTTAGCGCGCCCAATATCCTCATCGCAAACTGGGTGCGCACGAAATACATGCAGCGAATCGCGCATCTTTTCGAGCTGCGCAACGGCAACACGACAACGATTGAGATTATCCTTGCGACCCAAAAAAAGTCGCCGCCCAAGCAAAAAAATGTCAAACGTACGAGCATTCTCGATTTCACATGTACATTTGAAAACTTCGTTGTCGGCGGCTCGAATCGCATGGCGCATAACGCCGCCTCGAATGTTGCCAAACATCAGGCGAAGTTCAATCCGCTGCTGATTTATGGCGGCACGGGGCTTGGCAAGACGCACCTGCTGAACGCGATTGGCAACTATGTGAGCCACAACAAGAGCGTAAATTATGTAACAAGCGAGCAATTTTTGAACGACTTTGTGCATCATCTGCGCAACAAGACGATGGATAGATTCAAGGAAAAATACCGCTCGAACGACTATCTATTGATTGATGACATTCAGTTTTTCGCCTCCAAAGGCAAGGATATGCTGCAAGAAGAGTTTTTTCACACCTTCGAGGAGCTGCACAACAACAGAAAGCAGATTGTGATGACATCAGACAAGCACCCAAAATACATCGACAAGCTCGATGAGCGGCTCAAGAGCCGTTTTCTCTCGGGGCTCGTGTGTGAGATTCTGCAGCCCGAGCTCGAAACGAAGATTCGTATCATCAAGAACATCTGCCAACGTGATAGAATCTTTCTGACCAATGATGTGATTGAGTTCATCGCGACAAACATCAACAACAACATTCGCGAGATTGGCGGGAACATCTTGCAGCTCAATGTCGCTGCGAACATCATCGGGCAAGACATCACGCTCGAGTTTGCGCGCCAGCAGCTCAAAGAACACATTGTCGAGGAAAGCACAAATATTACGTTGGAGAGAATCATCGACACTGTGGCGCTTGATTTCAATATCAAGCCCTCCGAGATTAGCAGCAAATCAAAGCGCAAAAAAATCGTGCTTTCGCGCCGAATCGTCATCTATCTTGCGCGCCTGCTCACGCCCAACTCGATGCCCTCAATCGCGCAAGGCTTGGGTATGAAAGACCATAGCTCCGTGAGCAAGGCATACAAAGCCATCGAAACAGAGATTAAGACTAATAAGGATTTCAAGCTCAAGCTCGAAGAGCTGCAAAGCAAGATTCGGCTGAAAAACTAACAAAAATATGCTACAATGCGCTTTTGAATGCTGTGAAAAGAGGGGCGCAACATTGGCGATTTGTCCCATGCATTTCACGGCGAATGGAGCGATTACACCTAGCTAATGAAGGTTTTTTCACATTTTCACGTCCCCTACTACTAAAAAAGAAATCTTTAAATATAAAGGACAACATATATGGAATGCACGATTAATAAAGAAACGCTCGAGCCCCTGCTCAATGTTTTGCAGCCTTTCAGCGACAAAAAGGAATTTGTGCAAATCACCTCGCATGTGATGCTCACCGTGAGCAAGGAACAGCTGATATGCTACGCTACCGATTTTGAGATGGGATTGCAGCTTTGCTCGAAAGACATCACGACAAAGCAAGAGGGGCGAATCACCGCCAATGCAAAGAAGCTGCTCGATATTGTGCGCAATCTCAAAAGCAATACGCCCATCAATCTCAAGGCAGATGAAAATATCCTCACAATCTCGCAAGGCAAGAGCCATTTCAAGCTTCCAAGCTTTATCGCCGAAGAATTTCCGACTTTTCCAAACTATGAAGACGCAAATGAGCTCGACATCACCTTCGCCGACCTCTCGCATGACTTCAAGAAAATCTCGCCAACAATCGACACAAACAACCAACGTGTCGAAATCACGGGCATGTTGTTTGCCTTCACCAAAGAAAAAATCGACATTGTCGGCACAGACACCAAGCGGCTTGGAATCATCACGCACCCATCGAGCGACACCGAGACGCGATTCATCATTCCCAAGCAAGCCGTGCTCGAGCTACAAAAGCTCGAGTTTGAGCCCGACACAAAGGTGCATCAGACATCGACAATCCTCGTTCTCAAAGACAGCAAGGCGCAATGCTTCGTGCGCCTCATCAACGGCAATTACCCACAATATGAAAAGATTATCCCAACAAGCTTCACGCATGAAATCATGCTCCCACGCGACCAATTCCTCGAATCCATTCGCCTCATCGAGACGCTAAGCAACATCATCGAGCTCAAAATCAGCGGCAACGAGGTTTTCTTTAGCTCTATCAATGGTGGTCCAGACGAAAAGGCGGAAACGAGTTTCGAGATTGCGGCAAATGTCGATGATGAAGTGTTGATTGGCATCAACTCCAAACAAGTCGCCGACTTTCTCGCGCACATTCAAACGCCCGAGTTTGCGCTCAAAATCAAGGATTCGTATAGCCCCTTTGTTGTCGAGTCCGAAAACTTTAGCACGGTGATTATCCCCATCATCACATAAGGAAACGCATGCAAAACCAATATTCTGCCGATACGATAAAGGTCTTGAAGGGCTTAGAAGCCGTTCGCAAGCGCCCGGGAATGTATATCGGCGACACGAGCACCAAAGGATTGCACCATCTCATCTACGAAGTCGTGGATAACTCCATTGACGAGGCGATGGCGGGATTCTGTGATTCCATTAAAATCACGCTTTGCAATGACGGCAGGGCGATTATCGAGGACAACGGACGCGGAATCCCGACAGACATGCACCCCACAGAGAATCTCCCCGCTGCCACCGTTGTGCTCACGACATTGCACGCGGGCGGCAAGTTTGACAACAATGTCTATAAGGTCTCGGGCGGGCTGCATGGCGTTGGAATCTCCGTTGTCAATGCGCTAAGCGCAAGGCTCGTCATGCACATTCACCGCGAGGGGAAAATCTATACGCAAACCTTTGAACGCGGAATCCCCACAAACGAGCTACAAACCATTGGCGACACCGACAAGACGGGTACAATCATCGAGTTCTTGCCCGATTCGAGTATCTTTGAAGACATGCATTTTCAATTCGAGATTCTCTCCAAACGTTTCAAGGAAATCGCCTATCTAAACCCAAACATCACGATTCATTTTTGCGATGAGAGAATCGAGAGGACAGAGGAATACCACTTCAGAGGCGGCTTGAGCGAGTTTATCCATGCGCTCAACACCCAAGCGTTGCTCTCGCAAATCATCACCATTAGCGACAAGGCACATGGCGAAAACTCTTGCGAAGTCGACATCGCGCTCGCGTATAACGAAGGCTTTGACGAAAAATTGCTCGGTTTTGTGAATAACATCAAAACCCCCGAAGGCGGCACGCACGAGGCGGGATTCCGCGCGGGGCTCTCGCGAGCGATTATCAGCTATATCGACACCAACGCCTCAACGCGCGAAAAAGACGCAAAAGTCAGCGGCGATGATATTCGCGAAGGCTTGGTTGCGATTGTCTCCGTGCGCATAAGCGAGCCGCAGTTCGAGGGGCAGACAAAGGGCAAGCTCGGCAACTCGTTCGTGCGTCCGCTCATTCAAAAGATTGTGTATGAAAAACTCATGAAGTTTTTCGAGGAGAATCCGACAGACGCCAAGGCGATTATGCAAAAGGCGCTGCTCGCTGCGCGCGGGCGCGAGGCTGCGAAAAAGGCGCGCGAGCTCACACGCAAGAAAGAAAGCTTTAGCGTGGGGACATTGCCAGGCAAGCTCGCCGACTGCCAAAGCAAAGACCCAAGCGAATCGGAACTCTTTCTTGTCGAGGGCGATAGCGCAGGCGGCAGCGCCAAGAGCGGGCGCGACCGCTCGTTTCAGGCGATTCTGCCCTTGCGCGGAAAGCTGCTCAATGTCGAAAAAAGCCGCATCGACAAGATTCTCAAGAGCGAGGAAATCAAGAACATGATTACCGCGCTTGGCTGCGGGATTGGCACAGAGTTTGACATTAGCAAGATTCGGTATGAAAAAATCATCATCATGACCGATGCCGATGTTGATGGCAGCCATATCCAGACATTGTTGCTGACATTTTTCTTTCGCTATCTCAAGCCCGTTATCGACAAGGGCTATCTCTATATCGCCCAGCCCCCGCTCTATCGCTTCAAAAAGGGCAAGGTCGAAATCTATCTCAAAGACGACAAGGCGATGAGCGATTATCTGATTGAAAACGGCATTGAAAACTTCCATTTCAAAGGAATCGGGCAGGCGGAGCTCCTCGATTTTTTGAAGAATCTAAGCCACTACCGCTCGCTTTTGCGCAGCCTCACAAAGAAAATCAGCATTTTTGAAGTCGTGCAATATCTCGTGCAAAATCCTTGCGAGAATCTGCCGCTTGATGTTTTGCAAGAAAAACTCGCGCTGCACTTAGCCGAGCTCGATTATCATATCTTAAACAGCAATAGTAACGATTCGATGTTGCAACTCTATATCCAAACAACAAGCGGGCTGCACAATATCACCTTTGGGCATGAGCTCTTTAGCGACCCTCTGCTGCTTCAGGCGAAACGGCTATACGCAACGCTCATCGAACGTGATTTGGATTTTCTCGAAGGCAAAGACATGTTTGATGTACTCAAAGACATCGAAGAAAGCGCCAAGAAAGGCGCGCATATCCAACGTTACAAGGGCTTGGGCGAGATGAACCCCGAGCAGCTGTGGGAAACGACAATGACAAAGGAGAATCGCCATTTATTGCGCATTCGCATTAGCGATGCGTTCGATGAGCAGCTGCGTGCCGATGATGAAATCGAGGCGGATTCTGTGTTTGCGCTGTTTATGGGCGATGAGGTCGAGCCGCGCCGCAATTATATTCAAGAACATGCGAACGATGTTAAGAATCTCGATATTTAGGCTGTTTTATGCGCTATGGTGAGCTAGAAATTTCCAACTTCGACCCGCAGAGTATCGAGCTTTGGGAGAATAAGCATGAACGATTCTATACAATCAACATCACATTGCCCGAGTTCTCGTGCCTCTGCCCGCGCAGCGGCTATCCCGACTATGCGACAATCTTTGTGAGCTATGCGCCCGCGCGTTTCGTTGTCGAGCTCAAGGCGCTCAAGCTCTACATCAACTCGTTTCGCAATCGGCACATCAGCCACGAAGACAGCATCAATGAAATCTATGCGCTTTTGTGGGAGAAGCTCATGCCCAAAAAGCTCCTCGTGCGCGCCGATTTCAACCCGCGCGGCAATGTGCATACCATTATCGAGATTAACAGCGAGGAGCAGCGATGAATCTTGTTGCATGGTTGCTCGATACGGCTTCGTGGCTCTTGGGGAATCAGAATTTTCAATTCTATCTTATCGCCTATTGTGTCGGCGGGATTCCGTTTGGGCTCGTGATTCTACGGCTTTTCTATGGAATCGCCTAGCGCAAGGTCGGCAGCGGCAGCATTGGCGCAACGAATGTCTTGCGCGCATTGCAACAAA
>CAMXAV010000040.1 GCA_947179285.1 uncultured Helicobacter sp. | reverse complement strand
TTATTAAAAATATCATAAATCCCCCACAAAAAGTAGGGGATTATCTCAAATCTGCTACGCATTCTCCAGCAGATTCTGCTCTTTCATCGCTGTATAAATCGCGTCATATCCGCGCAGCTGCTCCTCGCCAACGCGCACCCACTTGTTCAGCCCCTCCATGCTCATCATCTTGCTAATCATCGGATCGTCTTTGCGCTCGTTTTGCGAGAGCAACATCTGCGCAAACGCCTCGCCAAGCCCAGAATCAAAACTTGGCAGCACCGAAAAATTGCAATGGCAATAGCCCGGGCTGCTCCAAAAGCTCGCAATCTCGGGGTAGCTGCCCTCTTGCAAAATGCGAATCCACGTGCTCGAGCCAATCGCGCCCGCGTCAAGCTCGCCGCGCTTAATGCTATCGAGCACATCAAACTCGCTGCGCCCCGTGTCGCCGTGCTTGCCCAAATCGCTATTGTGCCGCACAACATTAAGCCCCGTGGCGCGAATCTCATCGCCGCGCCCGCGCCCGCATTCATCGGGCGAGTGGAACTCGGTGATGTCGGGCGCAATCTGTGCCTGCTGCAAATAATACAGCCCCATAATCGCTGCCTGCGCCGAATCGCGGCTGCCGAGCCCAAAGCGCTTGCCTTTGAGGTCTGCGAGGGCTTGGATTCCGCTGTCCTTGCGCGCGACAAACTTTGTCGTAAAGCCAATGTCGGTGTCGCGCATCACGAGCGCACGTGCGGCATTGTTTGTCGCATGCAATGTGCGAATCCACGCAACATTCGTGTTCCAAGCCACATCGATATGCCCCCTAAGGAGCGAATCCACCTGTCGTTCATAATTGCTAAACAGCACATAATCCAAGCCGATTCCGAACTCTCCCGCGTTCGCATAGTCGCGGATAATGTCCCATATCGGCACAACCTTTGGGTCATACGCCACAGCGCCGAGTAAAAGTGTCTTTTTCATGGTCGCCCCCTATTTGCGCAACGCGTCCCCAAGCCACATCTTGACGACATCAAGGCTAGGCGCCATCACCTGCGCGGCATACGAATCGCGCAAATAGCGCTCGAGCGGCAATAGCTTGCTATATGCCTTGCCCCCGCCAAGCCGCATTGCGAGCGAGCAAATCTCGGTAACAAGCTCTGTCGCATTCACACGGCATGCGAAAATCTTTGTCGCTGCGTCTGCCTCGCCCGAATCAAAGCTGCGCGCGGCTTCGAGCACGAGCGCGCGGGCGCTTTGGGCTTTGGTATAGAGCGTGGCGAGGTGGGCGCGCACCATCTCGAGGTCGCACAACGCGTTGCCGTTGGTGTATTTGCGCTCTTTCGTGTGCGCCAACGCGCAAGCGTACGCCGCGTTGCCAAGCCCCGCATAGATTGCGCCAAGCCCCGTGATGAAATACATCGCGACAAGCCCCGCTTGGTCTTCGCCCTGCCCTTCAGCGCCAACGAGCCTTGAAAGCGGGACTTTGACGCCGTTGTATTGCACGGGCTTCGAGTTGTTGCCGCGCATGCCCACGCCGTTCCAGAGGTTGTGTTCATGTACGAGATTCTGACTATTGCGCTCCACGAGCCAATTATTACGTTTTCCCTTTAGTTTACAAGAATTGGTATACGTCAAGTAATAATCCGCAAATTCAGCCGATGTAACGAAGCTCTTGCGCCCGTTTAGAATCCGAAAATCCCCCGCCTCTTGCTCGGTCATGTCGGGCAAATCAAAGTGCGTTCCCGAGCCGCTCTCGCTGTATGCAAGCGCAATCGCGATGTCGCCCTTGGCGATTTTTGGGAAAATCTCGCCCTGCAACTCCTTGCTGCCAAACTTCGCAATCATCGCCGTTGCAACATTGTGCATCATATAGCACAGCGCGGTGGTTGCGTCAAACCCAGCAAGAATCCAGCACACCTTGGCATGGTGCACATCGCCGCCGCCAAGCCCGCCAAACTCTTTGGGTACGAGCAAGCCCATGAAGCCCTCTTTGCGCAACGCGCTATACGCCTCGGCGGGGAATCGCCCGTCCTCATCGACACTCTTTGTGATGGGCGCAATCACCCGTTCGCCAAGCGCTTTTGTTTCGCTTTCTAAATTTTCCAATGTCAACATTTTTACTCCTTTTGTAAAGGATTACACGAATCCTTAAGATTAAGTCCATAGACTTTTATCTGGGGGCAACGCTCCCCCACACAACAGCCTACATAAAATTGGGCGTGTGCGCCTTGCTTAGCTCATGGGCGAGTTCCTCATCGATTCCGCATTCAACGAGCCTCTTGGTGCGATTAAGCTCCATTTTTGCCTTCAGATTCTCGACCATCTCAAACCCGCGCGCAATCTCTGCCGCGCTATCGCCCCCGCCGGCAAAAACGGCGAGAGATTCGAGCAAGAGTGTCGATTCTCCACTGACTTCGTCAAGATAGACCTTGCGGCGCAACACGGAATCCTTGAGAATGCCAACGCGGTGCGGATTGCTCGCAAGCGCCATTTTGACATTGTTCATGCCATACGCGACATGCCGCGCCTCGTCTTTGCGCGCGAGGTTGAATAGCTTTTTGGTTGGCAAATCGGGCGCGCAATCCTCGAGAAACTTGAGCAAATCAATAAACGTCCCCTCGCCCATGATGTGCAGCAAGAAGCTTGCGGCAAGATAATTGTTTTCTTTAAACAAGCTAAAGAGGCTCTGCTGCGTGGTGAGCGTGGAATATTGCACGCCCAAGTGTGTCGCGTTTGCGCGCTTCGTGAAGGCTTCGATATGCCGCGCCTCATCGCCGATAATGCTCGACAGCAGCATCGGAATGGGCAGAAAATAGGGCGAGACCTGCGCGAGGAACTTGGCGGGGATATACAGCGCGCTTAGCTCGTTCTCTATCAAATACGTCATAATCTGTGCAATCGCAAATTCGACTTTGGGCGCAAAGTCTGGAATCTCGCCCCACGCAATCGCGCTTGTCGCGTTCCATTGCGCCGCCTTGGCGTCCTCGTACATCTTCTCAACATTCTTACTCCAAAGCTCGTCTTTGTGATTCAGCGCAAAATGATAATCGGGGCTCGCCCTTTGCGCCACAACGCCATGCGGGGCGAGCCCAATCTCGCGCGGGGCGAGCGCGAGCTCGGGCGAAAACGCGACAAAATTTTGCGCAGAATCCTTGCGCAAGAGATACGCAAAGCAGCCCTTCAGCGCCGTTTTTTGCACAAACGATTCGCCCTTCAGCCGACACCACGAGACAAGCTCGGTTTCGAGGTTGTCAAATCGGCTTAGAATCTCGATTGTATCGCCCGTGTTGGCGAGCAAAAAGGCATTCTCAAGCCGCAAGAAAAACAGCTTGCCTAGCGGAATGTTGTCCAGATTCAGAGAATGGCACATCGCAATGTCTTTAGGGCTAAGATACGCAGATATAGCAGAAGAATCGGCTTGTCTGTGGTTTGCGCACGGCAAAATATTGCGCCATTGTAGCGCAAAAAACTTTTAGTTTGCTAAAATGGCGCAACACTGCTACAATACCCAAAAACAGCAAAGGAAACCCATGCAAGCAAAACATTCTCATCTTGTCCCGATTCTCACCCTTGCAGGCAGCGATTGCAGCGGGGGCGCGGGCATTCAGGCAGACCTCAAGACATTTGGCGCACACAATCTCTTTGGCATGAGTGTCGTGCTTAGCGTTGTGGCAGAAAACACGGCACGCGTGCTCTCGAGCTTTGATGTGCCCACACAATGTATCGATGAACAGATTGAAGCGGTGTTTGAGGACATTCCGCCGCAAGCCGTGAAAATCGGCATGCTCGGCAGCGCCGACATCATCGCGTGCGTGGCGCAGAATCTGCAAAAATGGCAGCCCAAAAATGTCGTCATCGACCCCGTGATGTTCGCCAAGAGCGGCTTTGCGCTGATGCCGCCGCAAAATTGTGCGCTGTTTGCGCGCGAGATGATTCGCTTTGCCGATGTGCTCACGCCCAATATCCCCGAGGCAGAGGCGCTTTGCGGCTTTGAGATTCGCAACGAAAGCGACATGAAACGCGCGGCAGAGGCGCTGTGCCAAAAGGGCGCAAAGAATGTGCTGATAAAGGGCGGGCATTGCAGCGAGAACGCGAACGATGTGTTTTTCGATGGCGACACGATGAGCGTTTTGGCGAGCGAGCGAGTCGAAACGCGCAACACGCATGGCACGGGCTGCACGCTTAGTTCGGCGATTGCCGCGAACCTCGCGCTTGGCAAGGGCGCGCTTGCGGCTGTGCGCGAGGCAAAGGAATATGTCTTTGGAGCGATTCTGCATTCGCTCAATCTCGGCAAGGGGCATGGTCCCACGAACCATTTCTATCGCCTGTTTGCGCCAGAATCTTAAGCTTTTTCAAAGCTTCTATGCGATATATTCCTTTTTGATGATAATCACTAAAAGTGAAAGTCATCAAAAAGGATTTTCACCAAACCACAAGAGGGAGATTCTATGCAAAGGGAGAGCATTCGTCTTGGGCTATGCGTTGGCTTTTTGTCGGCAACATTGCGGCAGAAGCTTCAAAAGAGTTTCGCGCAACATCTCGCGCCCTATCAGCTCGAGCACAGGCAGGCGGGGATTCTTTGGGTGTGCCATGCACAGCCCAAAACGCAAAGCTTCATCAGCCAGCTTGGCGAGCTCGACAAGAACTATGCGCGCATTTTTGTCGAGGATTTGTGCAAAAAGGGGCTGTTGGAACGCGTGCAAAACCCCAACGACCACCGCGAAAAGTTGCTCGTCCTCACCGAAGCGGGAAAGAGGGTTGCCGAAGAGACATTTGCGCTCATGCTGCAATCGCAAAAAGAGATTCTATCGCCTCATCTTAGCAAAGACGAAATCGAAACCTTGCAAAAGCTCCTGCATAAATGTTTTGTTGGAATCCACCAAATCAATGTTTAGGAGACGCAATGAAAATGCTTTGGTATGGCAAGCTTTTGCTTTTGGTTGGAATCGTAAGTGCCACGCTTTATGCGCGTGATTATTCTGTGCGCGAAGATTCTCAAATTGGCTTTAGTGTTGGTAAGTTTTTGGTGCTGAACGTCGAGGGCAGATTCCAAAAATTCAGCGGAACGCTGACGCTCGATGCGCAAAATCAAATCACGGCGCTTAGTGGCGAAGTCGCGATAGATTCCGTTACGACAGAGAACGCAAAACGTGATGCGCATTTGCTTGCGCCCGACTTTTTGGACGCGGCAAACTTCCCTACTGCGCGGCTCTCTCTCGTTGCATACACGCCAAATATCAGCGAAGATTCGAGCAAGATTACAGGCAAACTCACAGCACTCTTGGAGCTGCATGGCAGCCGCCAACACATCGAGTTTGATAGCGTCCTTGTGCCCGAAGCGGACAATCCCACGCTTGCGCTTCGCGGCGAGTGCAACATCAAAGACTTTGGAATCGAGGGCTCGATGATGCACAGCAACTCTGTAACAATCGAACTGCAAACAACGTGGCAATAGCCGCAATCGTTGCATGTTGTTAAGGATTGCGGATTATTAAGGATTATATGTTACACTTTCGCATTATTTCTAAAAGCCCGCGCGCCATTGAGCTTGCGCGCGTTATCAAGGAGAAATTATGCGAAGCGACATCATCAAAAAAGGATACCAAAAAGCCCCCCACAGAAGCCTTTTGCGCGCCACAGGGCTGCAAGATAGCGACTTTGAGAAGCCCTTTATCGGCGTGGCGAACAGCTATATCGACATCATTCCCGGGCATTTTTTCTTGAACAAATACGCGCAAATCGTCAAGGACGAGATTCGCAAGGCGGGCGGCGTGCCGTTTGAGTTCAACACCATCGGCGTTGATGACGGCATCGCGATGGGGCATAGCGGTATGCTCTATTCGCTGCCAAGCCGCGAGCTGATTGCGGACTCGATTGAAACGATGATGAACGCACACGCGCTAGACGCGATGATTTGCATTCCCAATTGCGACAAAATCGTGCCCGGAATGCTGATGGGCGCGTTGCGCGTGAATGTGCCGACAATCTTTGTCAGCGGCGGACCGATGCGCGCGGGGCGGCTTGATGACGGGACGATTCTCGACCTCAATTCCAACTTCGAGGCTGTCGGCGCGTTTGCTGCGGGCAAGATTGACGAGAAAAGATTATACGAAATCGAGTGTAAATCGTGCCCAAGTGGCGGGAGTTGTAGCGGAATGTTTACCGCAAACTCGATGAATACGCTCTGCGAGGCGATGGGTGTCGCGCTGCCCGGAAACGGCACGATTCTCGCGCTCACGCCCGAGCGTGAAGAGCTCTTGCGCAAAGCCGCGCGCCGAATCGTGGAGATTGCGCTCGATTCCGCTTTGAGCGAGAAATTTCGATTCCGCAATATCCTAAACGCCAAAGCCGTGCATAACGCGTTTGTCGTAGATATGGCGATGGGCGGCAGCACGAACACGATTTTGCACATGCTCGCAGTCGCCAAAGAAGCGGGGGGCGATTTTAACCTCGATTCGATTAACGCGATTGCAAGCCAAGTCGCGCATATCGCCAAGATTGCGCCCGCGCTTGGCACGATTCACATGGAAGACATTCATCGCGCTGGCGGCGTCTCGGCGGTGAGGCTGTCGGCGCGTTTGCTGCGGGCAAGATTGACGAGAAAAGATTATAC
>CAMXAV010000039.1 GCA_947179285.1 uncultured Helicobacter sp. | reverse complement strand
AAGCGTTACCGTCGAATAAAATAGAATGTTGCATTTCAATCGTGTCAGCACAAAGTTTTTCATCATTCTCGCCCTCTCGTGGTTCGCGCTCGCCGTGATTATGGCGGTGGTGATTAGCATTGGCGTGCGGAATCTCGGCGTGATGAGCACAAAAGACGATGCGCTGCTGATTGCGCGGCTGCTCGATGGGCAGCTTGGCGCGCATGACTTCGCCACGCATACGTTCAAAGACATCGAGCGCCCGTTCCAAATCGCGCAAACGTATCATATCGAATCAGTCGAGCTCTTCAACAAAAATGATTCTTTGCCAAACCCGTATGCGCAACAAGCGTTTGCGCAAAAGCGCGAGATTGTCGAGATTGTCGAGCACCTAGACGGATTCTATGCGCGAATCCATGTGCCACATCTTGGCGCAAATGGCGATATTGAAGGAATCATGTCGGTGACCGTCAATGCGATTGCCTTTCGCCAAAAATACATGCAGATTGTCTGGTGGATGTTCGTCCTCATTCTCGCGTTTATCGTGCTCGAGATTCTCGTATTGCGCAAAATCTTTTCGCCCTATATCGCGTTTTATGAAGATTTATGCGAGAATATCCTCGAGACCGACAAGGGCAATTTCAAGAAGCAGCTGCACACGAAATTGCGCGATGAAGTCGGCGATATTGCGCTGCTCATCAACACGACCAACGCCAAAATCGATGCGATTATCTGCAACATCGAAAGCAGGATTCCAAGCCTCATGCACTACCAAAAAGAACATTACCATAGCAACCCGCTTGTGCGCATTAATGAGGTGATTGATGAGCTTGTCGATGTGTATCAATTCAAGCGGCACATCGAGGCAAAAAGCATTGACGCAATCGAGCAAGATTTTATCGAGCTCTTCGAGAGAATCGGGCTGCGCCTGCTCGTGTTTGTCGAATCGACAAACGCCAAAGATAGGCTCATCTACCCCGCCGACCAAAGCATACTACGCGCCTATTACCAAAGCCTCAACCTCTGCCACCTGCCGTTTGAAACCCGCCACGAAAAGCATGTCTATCCCATCACCTTCCAAAACAAGCCCGCGCTTTGGACGATGTTTTATATCACAACCAACGTACGCTGGGAATGCGTTTTTGACGAGACAGAGGAGCGATTCAATACCATCTTTCCGCTGCTTTCAAATTATTTTAGCACGAGCACGAGCACGATTGAGAATCGCTATCTCTTGGATTTGCTCAAGGCAAACTCGCAAAAAGACGCGCTCACGGGGCTCAACAACCGCGCATTCCTCGATGAATTTAGCCACAACATCACGTCTCAAGCGCAACGAATCGAGCTTGAATACGCCGTGATGATGATAGACATCGACTTTTTCAAAAAAGTGAACGACAACTACGGGCACAACATCGGCGACAAGGTGTTGCGCCACCTCGCGCTTGTTTTCACCCAAACGATTCGCACGAGCGACTTGGCGGTGCGCTATGGCGGCGAGGAATTTTTGATTCTGCTGCTTGGCTGCCCGCAACAAGACGCAATCCATGTCGCGCAAAAAATCAAAGAAATATTCGAGAGCCATGCCTTTGAGAGCGACTTTGGCGAGAGCTTCTGCTGCACGCTTAGCGTTGGAATCTCATGCTTTCCGCATGACGCAAACAACATGGCATTGGCAATCAAATATGCCGACATCGCGCTATATGCGGCAAAAAACGCGGGCAGAAATCAGATTTTGTGCTTTGCAGAGCACATGATTCCGCGCGATTTTGACCCGCTGAAAGTCAAGGGATAGAAAATGGCGATGATTCACATGCAAGCACTCGGCAAGTATTATGGCGCGCACAAGGTGCTCGACAACATCAACCTGCGCATCGATAAGGGGCAAATCTATGGGCTCGTTGGGCACAGCGGCGCGGGGAAATCGACCTTGTTGCGCACGATAAACGGGCTCGAGGGATTCGATGAGGGCACGCTCTGCGTGTGCGATACAGACATCAAGACGCTTGGGCGCGAAAGCCTGCGGAATCTGCGCAAGAAAATTGGCATGATTTTTCAAAACTTCTCGCTGCTTGCGCGCAAGAATGTGTTCGACAATGTCGCGCTGCCGCTTGAATGCGCGGGCATTGCGCGCGCCGACATCAAGAGCCGCGTGAGCGAGCTGCTCGCGCTCGTTGGGCTGCAAGAACGCGCGAGCCACTACCCCGCAAACCTAAGCGGCGGACAGAAGCAACGCGTTGGAATCGCGCGTGCGCTCGCGCTTAGCCCCGAGATTCTGCTTTGCGATGAAGCCACGAGCGCGCTCGACCCCAACACGACAAACGCGATTCTCGACTTGCTCGCGCAAATCAACCGCGAGCTTGGCGTAACGATGGTCGTTGTAACGCATGAAATCGAGGTGATTAAAAAAATCTGCCACAACGCGGCGTTTTTGGACGCGGGCAATATCGCGCAAGACGGCACAGTGCAATCGCTATTCCTCGCGCCAAACGCGAAGCTGCGGCAGTTTTTGGGCGAACGCGATAACTTCATCTTTCAAGGCGTTGCGTTGCGAATCTACTTTCCCAAAAACATTGCGCAACAGCCGATTATCACGAAAATGGCGCGCGAGCTGCAATGCGATTTTACAATCATCGGCGGCAAGCTCGAGGAGTTTGGCGATTGCGTGATGGGCGCGCTCGTGCTCGATGTTCCGCACGCGCACCTGCAAGCTGTGCAAAACTTTTTGAGCCGCGAAAATGCCCTCTGGGAGGTGCTTTAATGCTCGATTCCAAACTCGTCTCTATCCTTGCACATGCAACGCTCGAAACGCTCTATATGAGCTTTGTGAGCACATTCCTCGCGTTCTTGGGTGGGCTTGTGCTCGCCATTTTGCTCATTCTTAGCGACAAAGATTCGCTACGCCCCATGCCCTTGCTCTATAAGATTCTCGATGTCGGCAGCAATGTCGTGCGTTCGTTTCCATTTCTCATTCTCATCATTATCCTCTTCCCTTTCACGCGATTCTTGCTCGGGCAAAGCACGGGCTCAACGGCGATGATTGTCCCGCTTAGCATTGGGATTACGCCCTTTGTGGCACGCATTATCGAAACAGCATTCCGCGAGGTCGACAAAGGAATCATCGAGGCGGCGCGCAGCTTTGGCGCAAGCGACTTGCAGATTATCTTCAAAGTCATGCTCGTTGAGGCGCTGCCCGCGATTGTTTCGGGGCTAGTCTTGGTGCTCATCATGGCGATTGGATTCTCGGCAATGGCGGGCTCGATTGGCGGCGGCGGGCTTGGCGATGTCGCCGTGAAATATGGCTATTACCGATTCCAATCCGATGTCTTGCTCGCCACGGTCATTATCTTGATTGTGCTTGTGCAGCTCATTCAAATGTGCGGCAATTGGGCATACCGCCGCTTGAAAAAATAGTTTTTTATAAAGTTTCATTTTTTCGCGCAAGATTCTTGCTTTTTGCAAAAAAACGCGCTATAATTCTTTTCTGTTTTGCGGGAGTAGCTCAGTGGTAGAGCACAACCTTGCCAAGGTTGGGGCCGCGGGTTCGATCCCCGTCTCCCGCTCCAGTTCTGCTATTTCATAATTCTGCCCATAAGATTCTGCAGAGATTCAACAGAGAAGCAAAATTGCGGCTGTGCAGAGTTTTATGCCCGAATGGTGGAATGGTAGACACAAGGGACTTAAAATCCCTCGGACATTGCGTCCGTGCCGGTTCAAGTCCGGCTTCGGGCACCAAAAGGCGACATAGCCAAGTGGTAAGGCGTGGGCCTGCAAAGCCCTGATTCCCCAGTTCGAATCTGGGTGTCGCCTCCAAAATGATGATGCTTACTCGGGAGATGGCTGAGCGGTCGAAAGCGGCGGTCTTGAAAACCGTTGAGGGTCACACCTCCGGGGGTTCGAATCCCTCTCTCCCGGCCACGTCACCCAAAGGCACAATGTGCAACAACTCTATGCAATTAGCGATGAAATTCTCACCCCCTATTCCACGATTCATTCCCAGCTGCAAACCGCCCTGCGCGCCGGCGTTTCTGTCTTTCAACTGCGCGACAAGACGCACACAGATAGCGAGATTGCCTCTCTTGCCTCCGAGCTCGCGGCTTTGTGCCGCCAATACAACGCACGTTTCGTGCTCAACGACCGCTACGAGCTCGCGCTCAAGCTCGGCGTTGGCGTGCATCTTGGCAAAGACGAGATTCACAAGCTAAACCAAAGCGATTTGGCAGAGTTGCCATATCTTGGCATTTCATGCTATGATTCGCTTGAGAATGCGAAACGAGCAAAGGCGCTTGGCGCGGACTATGTCGCGTTTGGCAGCTGCTTTGATTCCCCCACAAAGCCCGCGGCGGTGCGCGCCCCGCTCGCGCTTTTTGAGCAGGCATTGCCGCTTGGGATTCCGCTATGCGCGATTGGCGGAATCACGCCAAAGAATGCAAAATTTCTCAAAAATGCCGATATACTTGCTGTAATCACGGCATTGTGGCGGGGCGACATCGCGCAGAATGTCGCGCAATTTTTGGAGGCGATGCGTGCAGATTAGGGTCTATTACGAAGATACCGATTGCGGCGGGATTGTCTATCATGCAAACTATCTGAAGTTTTGCGAACGTGCGCGCAGCGAGCGCTTTTTTGCGCAAGGGCAGCTGCCTGTGTGGGGCGATTATGCGTTTGTCGTGCATACGATTCACGCGACCTATTTTGCGCCCGCAAAGTTGGGCGATTTGCTTACGATTGGCACAAAAACCAAAGAAATGCGCAAAGCCTCGTTGTCGCTTTTGCAAGCCGTATGGCGCGAACAAACCTTGCTGTTTCAAATGGAAGTCGGGCTCGCATGCGTCAAAAACAACCGCAGCGCGAAGATTCCAAACGAACTCAAACAATATTTGGAGTGGAACGAATGGAAACATTAAAGATTGATTATCCTTGCAAATGGAGCTATAAAATCATTGGCAGCGACAAAGAAGAAATGCAAAAAGCCGTGTTTGAAATCTTGCAAGACAAATATGAGATGTTGCCCTCAAAAAGCAGCGTCAAGGGGAAATACCATAGTTTCGACATTCACACCGAAGTGCGCAACGAAGAGGAACGTTACCGCATCTTTTTTGCGCTCAAGGATTGCCAAGTGATTCGGTTTGTGATTTGATATTTTGTTATTATTTATAATCATTCTTATTAAAAAATATTCAATCAATATGAATATTTTTTAATGTTTTTATAAGGAATAATAGCATATAATCCCGCAATCCGTTAGAAGGAGATATTGATGACAACATGCAGCTACGCTCAAGCTTCGTTTCATAGAATTAAAGAGCTAGGCAAGATTGGCTACCTCGACACACAAGGCTATAACGAAAATAGCACATACAATCACCCATTTTACAAAGATGTTTTTTGCTATATCAACGCCTATGAATCTTTGGCAAATCCTTCAAAACCTCTATCGCAGCATTGCGCCATTGTGATTCCACCCGACATTGACGAAATCTATCTCTACAAACACAAACAAATGATAGAATCTTATCTCCAAAATGGTAAAATCCTTTTATCTTTTGCCCAAAACTTTTTGGCATGGCTTCCGGGCAATAGCCTCTATACCAAAGCCCAAACGCCTATTAAAGACCGAACGATTCTTGCCTCGCCACATGCAATCACCGAAGGCATACGCGATTATGACCTCAACTATATCAAAGGCATCAAAGGCTTTTTTAGTCGCGGCTATTTCGAGCCACCCAAAGACGCGTACGTTTTCTTGCATGACGACCAACAACATTGCGTAGGCTATATCGACACAACGACAACAAACGGAATCATTCTCGCCACAGCGGGCGCAGATTTGTTTGCCTACCCCTTGCGCGATAGCAACACATGCAGGCGGCTTGGAATCAATATTTTGTTGTGGATTGAATCTCTCCTTGCACAACACAAAGAGGTTGCATAATGAAAAAGGCGATTATCACGGGCGGAACATGTTTTCATCAAAATCTTTTTACAGAGCTTAACGGCAAATATGCCGCGTTTTTTGACAAAGCCATCTATCTCCCCCACTTAAAAGACGAAAGTCTCGATTCTTTTGATTTAGTCGTGATTGCCTCGAGGCTCAATCCTAATCTTCTTGTTGCCCAATCCAATCAGATTCTAACCTATCTCGAACAAGGCGGAAATATGGTTTTATTGGGAGAATTTCCAAAAGTTTTCTTGCCCTTTATCCGCTGGAAAGATTGCGAAGAGAACTTTTGGTGGTGGATTCACGAGGGCGCAGATTTACCACTCTATGCCGTTGATTCAAACCATGCAATTTGGAACTTTTTAAACATTGACGATTGCAAATGGCATTATCATGGCACATTCCTACCTAACCCAAGATGTTGCAATATTCTTGTTAACGAACTTGGCGAAAGCATTCTCTATAAAGACGAATCCCATTTTAAAGGCACACTCTATGTAACCTCGCTCGACCCCGATTATCATATCGCGCAAGGGTATATCCCCAAAGCGGCGCGATTTTTTGACCATTTCTTACAATGGGTGATAGACGATATACGCAACAACGCAATAGGGGGGGGCCGGCGGGGGGGGGGGGGGGGGGGGGGGGGGGGGGGGGGGGGGGGGGGG
>CAMXAV010000038.1 GCA_947179285.1 uncultured Helicobacter sp. | reverse complement strand
AAGCAATCCGAATCGGTCTGAAAAATGCGCGTTGCGCGCGGGCAGTAGCTCTCGAAAAAGTCATTGATTTGGCGCAGCAAGAATTGCACAGAATCGAGCGTTGAGATGAGCCGCGTACGCGCAATGGTTGGGACATGCACAAGCGCCAAGACGAGCTCATCATGGCGCAAGACCTCGTTAAGCGCGAGCTCGCCCTTTTGCCCAAAGGCAATGCGGCAGAGATGTGTGAGAATCGTGGGCGCATGGTTGTTGCAACAAATCATGCGCGCGTTTGGCGCAATCGCGGGCTTGTTCGCGGCGATGAGCAAGAAATAGGTATCGGGGCGCAGGCTCGCAACGAGCGTCATGCAATCGAGCAAATCATCATCAACGGGCAGATTCCAAAACAGCACAACATCGCTCGTGTGGCTCTCGTAATATTCCATCATCTCCTTGAGATTATAGACTTGGTGCGTGATACAAAATGTAAAAAACTCCTCGAATCGCGGCAAATCCGCCTTGTCTGAAACATTCAGAATCTGTAATCTTTTCATCTACTGCCCCTGATACAGCATATTCCCCATCTGCTTTGTCGCCTCTTCAACCATTCTCTTCGCCGCATTCAAATCCTTGTCGTTGCTCGTTGTGCCCGGAAGCGTCTTTAGCGAGCTTTGCGGCAGGCTCGGCGCTTGAATGTTGTCGGGAATCACGCCATTTGGCATGCGCACAAAAAAATCCTTATAATTCAGCCCGCCCTGTTTGTAGCGGATATAAACCTCGCCCGTTTGGTTGTTGTAAAGATAGGTATCGGTACTATCATGAAACATCACCCATTCAGCCCACAGCGCGCCCAGACAAAGGCAAAAGCAAACCCACCTCATCGCGCCGTCTCAATCACGTTTTGTAATTGCGTGCGCAGATTCAATATCGCCTTGCGCTTGGCATAGAAGCTGTTTTGGTTCGCGACCAAATAGGCGCTCGATTGCAGAATCACGGCGTCAATCTTGAGCGCATTTTCCTTGAGCGTGCTGCCCGTCTCGACAATATCGACAATCGCATCGCAGAGCCCAACGCTTGGCGCAAGCTCAATCGAGCCATAGAGCTTGATGATTTCAACCGCAACGGCTTGCGAGGCGAAATAACTCTTGGCGAGATTCACCATTTTTGTCGCAATTCGTAGCGCGGGCTTGGTGTTGTCAAGCTCGATTCCAACGGGCGAAGCCACGACCACGCGGCAATGCCCAAAGCCCAAATCTAAAAGCCGCACGAGCTGGCTACTCTGCTCCTCGAGCACATCGAGCCCCACAATGCCGACATCTGCCGCTTGGTGCTGCACATACGCGGGAATGTCTTGGTTGCGCACGAGCAAGAACTGCAAATCGCCCGCCTCGCACAAGAGTTTGCGCCCGCTAAAGGCAATCTGTGTCGCACAGATTTGTTCAAATATCGCAAGTGCGCGTTCGGCGATTCGCCCTTTGGGCAACGCAATACGTAGTTTCATCTGCTCCCCTTTTTTTGCTCGGCAATGGCGCGCAACATGCCCTTGAACACGAGAGAATCGTCTTGGATTGCGCCCGTGAAGAATCGCGCCAAAAACTTGCCATCGCCACCTGTGAAATAGAGTTTTTTATTTTTCGCAATCGATTCAATCGTGAGCACAATGCTCTTGAGCGCGCCATAGCTCAACGCATCGCGCGTGTTTTGCGGAAACGCGTTGAACTCAATCGCGAGATTGAGCTCGCTACTTAGCGCGGGCGAAATCGCGCGATACATCTTGCCATACGTTGCGAGACCGGGCAGAATGCAGCCGCCAAGGTGCATGTTGTCTTGCATCACATCAATCGTAATCGCGCTGCCCGCATCGACAATCACGCCATCGCTGACACCCTTACACGCCGCGATTCTATCCGCACCAAGCCCAATATATGCCGTGTCGAGCAGCATATAGGGCGTGAGGTTAATGGCTTCGGGGAACATCTCGAGCAGATATTTTGTCTTTTTCTGACTCACGCTGACATAATACATCGGCAGCAGCGCCTCATCGCGCTCCAAGCGCTCCGCTTGCACCTTCCACACGCGCCCGCTGTAATAGAAATGCAAGTAGCTGTTGCCAATGTCGCACAAAACCATGCCTAGCCCCTATGGAATCTTGATGTAGTATTCGCCAAAATATAAGGCTTTCGTGTCGCCAAAAGTGGGCATTTGCACGTCTCGCGTGATTTGATAGACGCGAAACGATTCAAAGTCGGGCTCAAGCGCGATGACATAGCCACGTTTCTCGAGGATTGCGAGCTCCTGCCCAACAGCCACAGCGAGGAAATGGGCGAACGAAAACTTGATTCGTTTTTGGATATTGAGATTCATATCACAAAGCAACACCTCGCCATCGGTCGTGAAAATATAGACTCTATCGCGCAGCACGAGCACTTCGCGCACATTGACGTCCTGCGTGCTGATGTATTCGGGGCTCACGGCAATGAGCCGAAACTTGGTCGCGGCAAAAAGGCGATTGTTGAACACATCGAGAAAGCTGACATTGTTGAACTGCGGCGCGTTGCCCACAACGACATTGCGCACAATCTGCAAGCGCGTATAATCGACAATCACGAGCGCGCCATCGAGGGTTGGGAAAATCACCAAGTCGCGCAAGAAATAGGGGTTGGCGTTGATGTCGCTAATCGCATGCACGCTCGGCTGCTTTTGGCTAAACAGAATCTGTTCTGTGTTTGCGTCTTGCAACAAAAGCGTGTTATCGGCAAGCACGAGCGCGAGAATCGAGCCATTCATCGAGGCGGCAAGCGGCTTGTGCGCATAGCCAAGCCTCCGTTTCGCGCCGCTTTGGGTGTTTAGAATCTGCAATTCCTCGCCACAGAGCGCGAGGACATGTTCTTCGCTTTCGCTCAAAAACGCACAGCCACGTTCGAGTTTATAGCTCGAGATTCCCTCGCGCGTGAGCACAGCGCCGTTTTCGAGCGTGATTCCGCCGCTTTTTTCAACCGCAAGCGGCGAGGCGAGCGAGAGCGGCTGCACCTCTGCTTCGATGGTGCTTGGCGTGTAGTATTGCTTGTTGCTGCAAGCGCTCAAAAACAGCGCGCAAAGAAAGAGCAAGATTCGCATTCTATTCCTTTGGCTGCGATTTTGCGCCATTAAAGAGCTCGATTCCCTCAATCGCCCCGCTATTTTGCGATTCGTTTGCGTCCAAAATCTCGATTCCCTCTGGAACGCTGCTTGTGTCTTGCGTTGGCGCTGTTTGCGCGGTTTTGGTGATTCCATAATGCGTGAAAAATTGCGCGATTCCACGCAACGGAGAATCGAGCGGAATCTTGCCAAGCAGGCTATGCGCCTCGTCAATGTTGTCTGCCTTGAGCAGCAAATACGCGCGTTGCAAGAGCGTCATCTCGGCGAGCATCACATCGACATCATGCAACGCATTGAGCGCCTGCAAGTCGCCCTTGAGCGAGGCAGCCTGATAGCGCGCGAGCATGGCGAGGAAGCTTTCTGGGGAGCTCGCGAGCTGCTCGAGCGCGGGCACATCGTTTGCCATAGACGCGCGCTTGAGCAAGAAGAGCTCATACAGAGGCGAGCCACTCTGCTTGAGCGCAAGCAGCTTTTGTTCGTTGCTTGGCTCGGACAGCAGCGATTCGTAAAGCGCGAAATGCTCCCTTTTTTGCATTGCGACAAACCATTGGCTTGCAAAATAGCCCGCGCTGCCACAAACAAACACGACAAGCGCGATGATGATGGGCGTCTTGAAGTTTTTCCAAAATTTTTCGATTCGCAAAAAGCTTTCCAAAAACTTCTCTTCGGCGACCGCTTCATCTTTGAGTTTCTGCATATTCTGTTCTAAGCTCATCGTTTCTCCTATATTCCTGTGCTGCCAAAGCCCTTTTCGCCGCGCTCGCTTGGGGCTAAAATCTCGACCTCGTCAAAGGCGGCGCAAAACGCGCGCGCGAGCACGCCTTGCGCGATTCTATCGCCAACTTGCACGACAAAATCCGCGTCTGTATGATTCATCAAAATCACCTGCAATTCGCCGCGATAATCGCTATCAATCGTTCCGGGGCTATTCAGCACGCTGATTCCTCGCAACGCAAGCCCGCTGCGCGAGCGCACCTGCACCTCGAAGCCGCTTTCAATTTCGATGGCGATTCCAAGCGGCACAACGCCCACCGAGTGCGGCTTGATGCACACGCATTCGCATGCATGCAAATCAAAGCCCGCCGCGCCCGCGCTTTTGTAGCACGGAATCTGGGCGTTTGCGTGCAACTTCTTGACTTTAATGCGCATCGCTTTTCCCAAACGCAATCTCTCGAAAAAACACGCGCAACACTTCGTAATCGACTTCGCCGCTTGGCAGCTTGACGCTGACTTCATCGCCTTCTTCTTTGCCGATAAACGCCTTGGCAAGCGGCGAATGGAATGAGATGAGCCCACGTTTGGGGTCGCTCTCGACACTGCCCACAATCGTGTAGCAAATCTTTTTGTCCGTGTTCAAATCGAGAATCTCAAATGTACTGCCAAAGCCGATTTTGTCATGCTTGAGTGTCGCAGGGTCGAGCACGCGCATGCGCGAGAGCAAATCGCCAAGCTCGTTGATGCGCGCCTCGATGAATTGTTGCTTCTCCTTTGCCGCGTGGTATTCGGCATTCTCTTTGAGGTCGCCATGTTCACGCGCAATGCTGATTTCTTTGACAATATTGGGGCGCTCGATTTCTTTGAGATTCTTGAGCTCCGCCACAACCAAATCATAGCCATATTGCGTCATAGGTTCGTTTTGCTGTTGCATTCTGCCTCCGAATAAAAGACTCATAGTAGCGTAGTGCCTTTTAAAAAGCACTTAGCCAACGAGCCATTGTGCAACTTTTTGCGAGCTACCCGATTGCAGATAATCGCGCAGCTCACGCGCCGCTGTGATGAACGCGTTCGCGTCTATGCGCTCAAACGCGGCAAGCAGATTGTCGCGATTCACATCGTTTTGGCGCAGCTCGACATGCAGCGGCGGTTTGCCCATTTTGTCGAACATGATATTTGCAAGCCCAATGAAACGTGGGCGCACAACAAACGCCGCGAGCGCGTAATCGAGCGCGCGCGCCTTGTAGGCAAGCACAAACGGAATGCCCATAAGCGCCGCTTGCAAGGTCGCCGTGCCGCTACAAACAAACGCAAAATCGCAACGTTGCAATGTCTCGGGCGTGTTGTAGGAGATTTGGAATCCGCTTACATCGCCATAGAGCGAGCCCAAGTCGGTCTTTTGAAACACAGCAGGCACGATGAGCGTTGTCGTGTAGCCCTGCGTGCGCAGAATCTGCGCCACTTCGGCAAAAACGGGGAAGAGATAGGCGATTTCGGCGCGCCTGCTGCCGGGCAAAAAGGCGATTTCGCGCGAGTTTGTCGGCGCGGTGCGCGCGGGCGGGAGGGTGTCGAGCAAGGGATTGCCCACGAACGCAACCTTGCTCTGATTCTGATAGCATACCGTCTCAAACGGGAAAATGGCGGCGAGCTTGTCGCAATAGCGCTCGAGCTGCTTGGCGCGCCATGGCTTCCAAATCCACACTTGCGGCAGGATATAATACATCACGTCGGCGCGATAACCTTGCTGCTTAATCATTTTGGCAATCGGGAGGTTGAATGAGCTTGAGTCCATGAGCAAGACCCTATCGGCGTCTTTGGCGAGATTCACAATCTCGCGCTGCACTTGGCGCAAGAACGGAATCTTGCCCACCACACCCAAAAAGCCCATTACGGCGAAATCGGCGAGCGAATAGAGAGAAGAAAAGCCTTGAATCATGTTGCTATCAAACACGCCGCAAAGCTCGATGTCGTGGCTTTGCAAATGCGAAAGCAGCACGCTCAAATGCACATTGGCGCTTGGCTCGAGCGCGCTCACAACAATCTTCATCGCGCATTGTCCTTGTTGGAACGTGTCGGAACGATGATGCGCATATCCTCAAGCAGCGGCTTTTTGAGCGAATCGCCGCCGAAGTCTTCGAGCCCAAGGTCTTCGGACAATTCATTATCCTCGCCTTCTTTGAAATCGTTTGTTTCCACGACCTGCCCCAAATGGGCGATTTTATCCTCAATCTCGGGCTCTGGCTTCGCCTTTGTCAGCGAATCCTCGCGCGCGCCCATATTCTGTGCTTTTTCTTTCTTTTTCTTTGGTTTCTTGGGCGCATCGTTGCTTGTCGGTTCGTCTCTCTGCTCTTTCTCCGCACGGCGCATGGCGACAGTGTTTGTCGCGCTTCCGCTCACGCGCGTCATCTCGCCGCGCAACTCGCGATTCTCGATGCTCAAATTTGCATTCTCAAGCTCAAGGTCAATCACGCGTGCCTGAAGCCGTTCGAGCTCGTCATGCAGCTCACGTTCGCTGCGGCTCTCATCGCTCTGATAGCTCACGATAATTTCTTCGTAATAATTCTTCGCCGGAATCGCCCTCTTGACCTCGCCACCCTTGCCCATTACCTCGACACGATGCACAGGCATTGCCTCTTGAACGCTCGAATGCACCGTGCTTTCGAGCAGCAAGTCGCGCCTGTCTTTGATGTCTTTGAGCGCATTCTGCCGCACGATGTATTCCGCCTTGAGCGATTGCACAGCAATCTTGAGTTCCTTTTGCTCCTTTTGCAGCGCCTTTACCTGACTGCTAAGCTCCATAT
>CAMXAV010000037.1 GCA_947179285.1 uncultured Helicobacter sp. | reverse complement strand
ACAATTTGTGGCAAAAGAGGTTGAGTGGAAATGCATGCCGAGGGCGTATTAGACACGCCTGCGGGGGCGCGTTGCGCCCTCAATGCAACGGGTATTTGCCATCAAAGCATGCTTGGCATAACTGCTCATCATCGCCGCACGCGAGGCTTTTGCGCAAGCCCTCAATCGAGAGATACGCGAGCGAATCGGCTTCGATATAGCGGCAAATCTCCTCAAGATTCATCTTGTAGCTAATCAGCTCCTGCTCATCGGGCGTATCCACGCCATAAAAGCATGAATGCGCCGTTGGCGGCGAGCTTATGCGCATGTGGATTTCTTTTGCGCCCGCATCGCGCAAAATGCGCACAATCTGCTTGCTTGTCGTCCCCCGAACGATGCTATCATCAATCACCACAAGCCGCTTGCCCGCGATAATCTCGCGAATCGGATTGAGCTTCAGCCGCACCTTGAGTTCGCGAATCTGCTGCGTGGGCTCGATGAATGTGCGCCCGACATAGTGATTGCGCACGATTCCAAGCTCGAAGGGAATCTGGCTTTGCTTGGCATATCCGAGCGCGGCGGCAATCCCGCTATCGGGAACGGGAATCACCATATCGGCTTCAATGGGCTTTTCTTTTGCGAGCCAAACGCCCATTGCCTTGCGCACCTGATAGACATTGCGCCCAAAAATCCTGCTATCGGGGCGCGCGAAATAGATATACTCAAAAATGCACGGATAGTGCACAGGCTTTTGTGCGAGCCTAAAGCTTTGCGGCGGCTTGTTGCCGTCAAAAACGAGCATTTCGCCCGGCTCAATCTCGCGCTCAAACGTCGCATTCACCAAATCAAACGCGCATGTCTCGCTCGCGACAATATAGCCAACGCTGCCATCAGCGTTGCGGATTGTGCCAAGACTAAGCGGGCGGAATCCAAAAGGGTCGCGCAACGCGAACATCTTCGAGCGGCTTAGAAACAACAGGCAATACGCGCCTTCAATCTGCGCGACAGCGTCTGTAATGCGTTCTTGCAGGTGCTCGCGCTTGCTTTTTGCGATAAGGTGTGTGAGAATCTCGGTGTCAAGAAAGCTTTGGAAAATCGCGCCATTATTAATGAGCTCGCTGCGCAGCGCCTTAGCGTTGGTGAGGTTGCCATTATGCACCACAGAGATTTCGCCCAAATCATAGCGCGCAAAAATGGGCTGCGCGTCAAAAATCGAATCGTCCCCTGCTGTGGAATAGCGGTTGTGCCCCACAGCGGCAAAGCCTTGCAGCTTGGCGAGATTTTGTTGGTTAAAAACAGAGGTAACAAGCCCCTGATTCTTGATAGTGTGGATTTTTTGCGCATTGGCGCTGCTGATTCCGCTTGCCTCTTGCCCGCGATGTTGCATGGCAAACAGCGCATAATAGGCGATATTCGCCGCATTGGGGCAGCCATAGACGCCGACAACAGCGCATTCTTCTGCAAAACTTGCCATTAGTCTAGCTCAAGCGCATCGCGTATGGAATAATAGCCTTCTTTTTGGTGAACAATCCATTGCGCCGCCTTCAAAGCGCCTTTGGCAAATGGAATGCGGCTTGTCGCCGTGTGGTTAAACTCGAGAAACTCGCCTTCGTTGTAGAATCCAACGGTGTGCCTGCCCGCGATGTCGCCGCCGCGCATTGCAAGAACGGCGATTTCGTCTTTCGTGCGTTCGCCCGTTTTGCCCTCGCGCCCATAGAGGATATTCTCAAGGCTAAGGTTGCGCGCCTCGGCGCATGTCTGCGCGAGCGCGAGCGATGTGCCGCTTGGAGCGTCTTTCTTGTGTTTGTGGTGCATTTCGACAATCTCGATGTCAAATTCTTTGAGCGTTTTTGCCGCTTGGCGAATGACTTCGTGCAAGACAGCCACGCCAAAGGACATGTTGCTATCATACAAAACAGGCATTTTTGTCGAGGCGACTTGCAAGAGATTCATTTGGTAATCATCGAATCCTGTCGTGCCGATGACAAGCGGTTTTGGGTGTTTCTCAATCGCTGTTTCGAGCAGCGTTGCGGTCGCTTCGGGCAATGAAAAATCAATCACCACATCACAACCATTGAGGAAGATTCCATAATCGTTTGTGATGAGTGTGCTCGGCGGCAGCGAGAAATCCAATGTTTTGCGCACAAACACAGACGCGAGAGTGAGATTGTCATCTTGGGCGAGCAAATCCACGATAATCTTGCCCACACGTCCACTTGCCCCAAAAACGCCTACTTTGCTCATACATTGCTCCTTTGCGTGAATTGCTAGCTAGCAAATTTATTTGTGATGTTCCAAGTATGCCAACGCGCTAAGCGCTGCGCGAGCGCCATCTCCGGCGGCGCACACAACCTGCTTTGCGGCGTCAATGCGCAAATCTCCAGCGACAAACAAGCCCGGAACATTCGTTTTCATGTTCAAATCCACAATCACTTCGCCAAATTTGCTCATCTCGCACAGAAACGAGCCGTCTTCTTGAAGCAGGATTTGGTTATTGACATCATAGCCTATAAAAACAAAAAATCCATTGAGTTCGAGCGTTTCTTGTTGATTTGTGTCTTTGTGTGTGTAGCGAATACCCGTTAAGCCTTTGGAATCGCCGAGAAATTCATCGATGATTGTCGGGGTTTTGAAGACGATATTTTCCTTGCTCTGCGCTTTGGCGACCGTTACAGGGGCAGCGCGAAACTCGTTGCGGCGGTGAAAAAGCGTAACTTTTTCGCAAATTTCAGAGAGATACAATGCCTCTTCGAGCGCTGTGTCGCCGCCGCCAAGCACGCCGACATGCTGCCCTTTATAGAAGAATCCATCGCATGTGGCGCATGTGCTGATTCCGCGCCCGTAATATTTGTCTTCGCCCGCAACGCCCGAGCGCTTGGGGCTGCCGCCTGTGCAGACAATCACGGCACGTGCCTCAAAGTCGCCATTGTCGGTGTGAATGGCGAAATGTTCGCCCTTTTTGGCGACACGTTCGACATTGACTTGCTCGCTTTTGAGCCCAAAGCGGAAGCATTGCTCCTGCCAAGGCTGCATAAAATCAAAGCCCGAAAGCACATCTTTGACACCCGGATAATTCTCAATCTCGCTGCTACCTGTGATTTGCCCGCCCGGCATGCCGCGCTCAAACATCACAACATTCTTTGCGCCCCCACGTGTGGTATAGAGCCCAGCGCTCAAGCCCGCAGGACCTCCGCCAATGATTGCAATATCTAACATCACTCTTTCTCCTTTTCATTATTTGTAACTCTAACGAGTATGGAATCTTATAGAATGGAAACTTTTAATTCAAGAAATTTTTTCTTTTGATATATCCTATTTTTGCGTATTCAAGCGCAACATCTCGGCGCTGCTAATCTCTGTAAGCGGTGCTGATTGATAGAACGCCTGCCCATTTTTCTTGCGCTGCACAGCGACAATCGTGGGGAGCTGCCGCACCTTGAAATGGTGAATGTAGCGCAACAACGTGTTGATTCCAGCGGTTGCATAGACAATGTCAGACGAGGGCAAATCCTTGTTTTGGGCAAGGTCAATGGCTAGAATCTTTGCTTCTTTGTCATGCGAAAAACGCGGCAAATGCCGCACAAATCGCGCCTGCTCGTCAATATTAGAGCTATAAAAAACAAGCAGATAGCGCTCCTCTGTGGGCTCAAAAAGCGATGTTTGGGTATAGAGCGCCCAATCGTTGAAATCGACCTTGACAAAGCGGGCATAGCTGTTCTCATAATAGTAATAGGCAAACGCTGCAATCAGCACGCCAATCATCGGCGCGGCGACAAGCGTTTTGGGCGAACAGCACCCGCTTTTTTGCTCAATCGCCATTAAAGCAGATTGTCGATTTTGTCTTGAAAGAGTTTTTTCGCTGCTGCACCCACATGCGAATCGACAATCTCGCCATTTTTATACAAAAACACGGCGGGGATTCCCTTCACGCCCTGACTTGCGGCAAGCTCTTGTTGCTCATCAACATTCACCTTGCACACAGACACTCTGTCTTTGTATTCTTCGGCAAGCTGGTCGATGATTGGTCCAAGCATACGGCATGGTCCGCACCACGGCGCCCAAAAATCAACCAACACAACGCCGCCATTCACGGCATCATCATACGTTTCTTTTGTCAAATGTTTCACGGCTTCACTACTCATACGAGCTCCTTAAAATCAAAATATCCTCGCATTCTAGCAACAATGCAATAACCATTCATTAACCAATATATATTATCATTTGAACATATATTCATATATTCAAAGGAGACACAATGAACGAAGAAACCCGCGAGCAGCAGCTCCACAATGTGCTTGCCACATTGCCAAAGCCCGAGCTGCTCTATGAGCTTTCGGAATTGTTCAAGATTTTTGGCGATTCGACACGAATCCAGATTCTCTCGCTTTTGTTGCGCAAAGAGCTTTGCGTGGGCGAGATTTCGAGCCTCTTAAATCTCTCGCCTTCGGCAATCTCACATCAGCTGCGAATCTTGCGCCAAGCGCGCCTCGTGCGCTACAACAAGGTGGGCAAAGAAGTCTATTATAGCCTCGATGATGACCATATCCAAAAAATCTTCGAATCGGGGCTTGAGCACATTACGGAGATGTAACATGGAAAGCAACGACAAAATCATGCGAGCTGCGTTTATCGTCAGCGCCATTGCGTACATAACAGCGCTTGGGCTCGACATTTGGCTTGCGCCAACAGAGGGCGCGCTCGCGAGCGCGATTTTGGGAATCTACATCATCAGCTACATCGTGCTTGGTTTTGCGATTCTCAAAGAAACCTTCAAAGGCTTTGTTGCGCGCGATTTTTTCAACGAAAACAGCCTCATGGGCATCGCGAGCATTGGCGCGTGGCTGCTTGGCGATGGCGCTGAAGCTGTGGCGATTGTGCTGTTTTACCGCATTGGCGAAAGCCTGCAAGATAGCATGGTCGCGCGCACGAAGGATTCTATCAAATCGCTGCAAAAGCTCAAGATTGAGAGTATCCGCGTCTTGCGCGATGATAAAAGAATCGAGATTCCGCCCGAATCGGTGCGCGTGGGCGACATTGTCGTTGTGCTTGCGGGCGAACGCATTGGGATTGACGGAATCATCACACAAGGCACGGCAAATCTCGACCTAAGCGCGCTCAATGGCGAATCGATTCCCGTGGCGGCGCAAGAGGGGCACGAGGTGCTCGCGGGCGCAATCAGCCTCGATGGCGTGCTGCATATCCGCGCGACAAACAGCTATGCCGATTCTGCCTTGAGCAAGATTATCGCGCTCATCGAAGAGGGCAGCGCGAAAAAGGCGCAAAGCGAGGAGTTCATCACACGTTTTGCGCGATTCTACACGCCCGCTGTCGTGGGGCTCGCCGCGCTGATTGCGTTTGTCCCACCTCTTTTGGCGCTTGTCAGCGGCGCAGACGCGCAAAACGCGCTGCATGTTTGGGGCGAGCGGGGGCTCATCTTCCTTGTCATCTCGTGCCCTTGCGCGCTTGTCATCAGCATTCCGCTTAGCTTTTTCGTCTCGCTCGGCGCTGCTTCATCGCGCGGAATCCTCATCAAGGGCTCGCGATTCTTGGAGGCGCTGCACAATGTCCAAACGCTCGTTTTCGACAAAACGGGCACGCTTAGCAAGGGCGAACTCTCTGTGAGCAAGATTCAAAGCTTTGGCGATTACGACAAAGCGCGGCTGCTCACGCTCGCCCAGAGCCTCGAATCGCATTCCACACACGCGATTGCCAAAGCGATTTTGCGCGAGGAAAACGCGCAAGAGCTCCTCGCACTTGTCGATGTGCAAGAAATCGCGGGCGGCGGGATTAGTGCGCAATACGAGGGGCGCAATGTTCTTGCGGGCAACGCGCGATTCTTGCGCGAAAAGGGAATCGCGCTTAGCGAAGAAACAGGCGCGTTTTGCAATGTGTATCTTGCCGATAATGGCGAGCTTGTGGGCATTTTGAGCCTCTCGGACACGCTCAAAGACGAGGCGAAAGAGACGCTGCAAGAGCTGCACAAGCAGCATAAAGAAATCGTGATTCTAAGCGGCGATAGCGGCTTGGTTGTGCAAGAAATGGCAAACGCGCTTGGTGTGAAACATTTCTATGGCGATTTGCTGCCCAAAGGCAAGGTGCAGAAGTTGCAGGCGCTGCTAGAGCCGCAGCAGGAACAGAGGCGCAAGAATCTCGTTGCGTTTGTCGGGGACGGCATTAACGATGCGCCAAGCCTCGCGCTAAGCGATGTTGGAATCGCGATGGGCAGAAGCGGCAGCGACATTGCGCTCGCGAATGCCGACATTGTCATCTTGGACGACAACTTGCAAAAAATCCCAATCGCGTTTGCCATTGCGCGCAAGACGCGGCAGATTCTGTGGCAAAACATCGGCTTTGCGCTCGGCGCGAAAATTATCATCATGCTGCTTGGCGCGTTTGGAATCGCCAACATCTGGCTCGCACTCTTTGGCGATGTGGGCGTGGCGCTGCTCACATTGCTCAACGCCAAACGCGGGCTGTGGGGGTATAAGACATAATGTTGGTGCGCAACATGACAAAAGATTCCATGTGTCATTGCGAGGGCGTTGCCCGAAGCAATCTAACAGCATGGAATCTCTTATTTTGTGTCATTGCGAGCGAAGCGAAGCAATCAAACGTCTATGAACGCTCGCTCAGGATTCCTTGCTCGTTGATTGCCACGCTCGTTACACTCGCTCGCAATGACACTTGGAATCTTGTCATG
>CAMXAV010000036.1 GCA_947179285.1 uncultured Helicobacter sp. | reverse complement strand
TCTTCATACAAACAATTGATTGCCATAGGAATCGAGGCAGCAGAGGTGTTGCCATAGCGATGCACGGTCAGAACGGTTTGTTCGGGTGTGAAGTTGAGATGTTCGCCGACAGCCTTGATGATGCGGTAGTTCGCCTGATGTGGGACGAAATAGTCGATGTCGCTTGCGCTTAGGTTGTTGCGCGCCAGAATCGTGCCGACTTCTTGCGTGAGCTTGCTCACGGCGATTTTGAAAACCTCGTTGCCGCGCATGCGCATGCATTGTTGCACGCCGTTTTGCAGCGTTTGGCGCGGCGTGTAGAGGTAGTCGGCATACTTGCCATCAGAGGAGATGTGCACATCGAGAATCGATTCTGCTTTGTCGTGCGTGGCGGTGATAATCGCCGCGCCCGCGCCATCGCCAAACAAAATATATGTGCCGCGGTCGTTTGGGTCGAGCACCGAGCTCGCCTTTTCAGCGCCCACAACGAGCACGCATTTTGCCATGCCCGATTCGATGTATGCCTTGGCGACTGATAGCAAATAGATGAAACCGCTGCACGCAGCGGCGATGTCAAACGCGGGGACATCGTGGATTCCGAGCGCGGCAGAGACGAGGCAGGCGGTCGAGGGCATGTTGATGTTGTCGGGCGCAAGCGTGCCGACAACGACAAGGTCGATGTCGCTTGTTGCGATGTGTGCGCGCTCGATTGCTTGGGCTGCGGCGCGCACGCCAAGCGAGCTCGATGTTTCGTCATCGCCCGCAAAATAGCGCGTCTTGATGCCCGTGCGGCGCACAATCCATTCGTCTGTCGTGTCGATTTGGGATTCTAAATCTTTGTTGCTCACGCAATGTGGGGGCACATAAGCGCCAATGGATTTGAGTGCTGCATACATAGAGTTCCTTTGGAGTTCCTTTGCGCTTTGTGCTATGATTTGACGAAAGCTTGGGCGATTTTGCGGTTGATTTGTTGCTCATGGGCGATGATGCCTTGCTTGATGGCGTTGTGAATCGCCTTTGGGTTGCTCTTGCCATGCCCGATGATGACATTGCCATTCACGCCAAGCAGCGGCGCGCCGCCATATTCGGCATAGTCCAGACGTTTTTTGAGTTTGCGAAACACCTTGCGCATAAGCAGCGCGCCGATTTTGCCCGAGACGGATTCTTTGACAAAATTTTTGATAAAGTTTGCAATCGCCTCGGCGACACCCTCGCTTGTCTTAAGCGCGATGTTGCCCACGAAGCCATCGCAAACGACAACGCCGATGTCGCTTGAGAAAATATCATCGCCTTCGATGTTGCCCACGAAGCTCGGGAGATTCTGCAACAATGCATGCGCGGCTTTGGTTACTTCGTTGCCCTTGCATTCCTCTTCGCCAATGCTAAGCAAGCCGATTTTGGGCTCGGGATAGCCCAAGACATTTTTGGCATATTCGTAGCCCATAATGGCAAAGGTGTAGAGATGTTCGGCGGTGCAATCGACATTTGCGCCAGCGTCAAGCAACAAAAACTCGCCGCCGCCGATGTGTGGCAACACAGTGGCGATTGCGGGGCGGCTCACGCCCTCGATTCGCCCGAGTCGCAATGTCGCGAGGCTCATTGTCGCGCCGCTGTGCCCAGCGGAGACGAGCACATCGGCTCTATCGTTTTTGAGCAAATCCGTTGCGACAAAAATCGAGCTCTCTTTGCGGCGAATCGCGTTTGCTGCCGCATCGTCCATCTGAATCACATCGGTGCAATGCACAATCTCTATCCGCTCTTTGAAGTTTTTGGGAATCTTGGGCTCAAGCTGCGCGCTATCGCCCACGAGCAGGGCAGAAAAAGAATGCTTTTTCAAAGCCTCCAATGTCCCTTCTACAATGGGTGCAGCGCCATAGTCGCCGCCCATCGCATCGATAGCTACTCTTGTCATTGGTTATTTCTTTTTGTATTCCCCAGTGAATTTGTTATAGTGGTGTGAAAGCCGCCAAGTGCCGTCTTTGTCTTTGATTGGGGTTGCTAATGCGACCTTGTAGTGTGTGCGTCTTTTTGCCGCACGGGTTTTGCTCACGCGTCTTTTTGGTACTGCCATTTCTACTCCTTTTCGTCTTTGGTGTGGTATTCGAGCCGAATCGATTCGAGCTCGCTTTGCAACAGAAATTCTATATCGGCAAAGCCATCGAAAAACTCTACAACCTCGAGCGCATCATTGCCGAGCTCTGATTCATAAAGACCATCGCAAAGCAGATAATGCAAGGGCTCATCGAGCTGCTTGGTGTATTCTTCGCCGCTTCTATCGCAAATGAGCTCGATAGAGCCGCCAATATGGGCTTCTAGCTCATATAGCCGCTCTTCTTTGTGCCAAATCTTCCCCTCAAAATGCGCATTCTCATGCGCGATTGCGAAAGCTTTGGGCTTTTGTGAAATCTTACGAAATTCAAATCGCAACTCTATTCTCTATTGAATCTCGCGCTTTGCAAAGAAAAAAGCAATCTCTGTTTTTGCGTTCTCGAGGCTGTCGCTGCCGTGTACGGCGTTTGCGTCAATGCTGTCGGCAAAGTCGGCGCGGATTGTGCCCGCTTTTGCCTCTTTTGGGTTCGTTGCGCCCATCAGTTCGCGGTTTTTGGCGACAGCGTTTGCGCCCTCAAGCACCATCACAACAACGGGTCCGCTAACCATAAAATCAACCAAATCATTGAAAAATGGGCGGTCTTTGTGGATTGCATAGAATTGTTTCGCATCAGCCTTGCTAAGCCATAGCCGCTTTGCTGCCGCAACGCGCAAGCCGTTGCTTTCAAAGCGGTCGATAATCTTGCCGATGACATTCTTTTTCACAGCGTCAGGCTTGATGATAGAGAGCGTTTGTTCCATTGGTTTCACTCCTTATTTTCGTATTTTGCATAAGCTAAGATTATAGCATGCAAAGCTTAATATAGCTTGAGCGCAGCGGCGCGATGTTGGCGCATTTAGATTTTCAAGAAATCTTTAATCGCTGCGACTTTGTCGGTTTTCTCCCAGCTAAACTCGGGTAGCTCGCGCCCAAAATGCCCATAGGTCGATGTTTTGCGATAGATTGGGCGCAACAAGTTGAGCGATTCAATGATTCCTTTTGGCGTGAGCTTGAAGAGTGCGCGCACGCATTCTTCGAGCTTGCTATCCTCGACTCTGCTTGTGCCGTGGCTATTGACAAAAATCGAGACGGGCTCGACAACGCCGATGGCATACGCAACCTGAACGGTGGCTCTGTCGCACGCGCCAGAGGCAACGAGATTTTTCGCGACATAGCGTGCCGCATACGCGCCGCTTCTATCCACCTTGCTTGGGTCTTTGCCGCTAAACGCCCCGCCGCCATGCGGGCAGCTGCCGCCGTATGTATCTACGATAATCTTGCGCCCTGTGAGCCCCGCGTCTCCTTGTGGTCCGCCAATCACAAACTTGCCTGTGGGATTCACAAAATAGCGCACATTATCGCCCAAATATTGCTTTGGAATCACGCGTTGCACGACTTCTTCAATCACCGCGTCTTTGAGGCGATTGTACGCGACATCGGGCGCATGCTGTGTCGAAACGACAATCGTATCAATCGTGCTTGGAACGCCGTTAGAATAGCGCACCGTAACTTGCGATTTGCCATCGGGGCGCAAGAAAGGGAGGTTGCCGCTTTTGCGCGCATGCGCGAGCCCCTCGGTGATTCTGTGTGAAAGATAAATGGGCAGCGGCATGAGCACATCGGTTTCGCGGCATGCATAGCCAAACATCAGCCCCTGGTCGCCCGCGCCAATCTCGCCATCGTCCCTATCGACACCCTGATTGATGTCGGGGCTTTGTTCGCCGATTCCGTTCAAAATCCCTGCGCTGCGATAATCGAAGCCATAGAGGGCATCGGTGTAGCCAATCTCGCGAATCACATTGCGCGCAATCTCTTGCATGGGCGCATACGCGGTCGTTTTGAGCTCGCCCGCAATCACGCAATAGCCGTTTGAAAGCAATGTTTCGCATGCCACACGCGCCTTTTTGTCGCGTTCGATGATATAATCAAGCACAGCATCGCTGATTTGGTCTGCCATTTTGTCGGGGTGTCCCTCGGTAACAGATTCGGAAGTAAACAAAAAATCGCTCATACATATCCTTGAAATTCAAATTCCAGAGGATTCTATCCTATTATGTTTAATCTATTTTTAATGAATAGCGGGGTACAATGCGATTATCAGAGATGATAATTTTTTTCCTTTAGGAGTATCTATGTTAGTTACAAAAAAAGCCCCAGACTTCAAAGCCCAAGCCGTCTTGGCAGACAATCAGATTGTTCCTGATTTTGAGCTCTATAAGAATCTTGGCAAAAATGGCGCCGTTTTGTTCTTTTGGCCCCTCGATTTCACCTTTGTGTGCCCTTCGGAAATCATCGCGTTTTCAAACCGCGTTGAGAAGTTCAAAGAACGTGGCGTGAATGTGATTGGCGTGTCTATCGATTCGCAATTCACACATTTTGCGTGGAAAAACACCCCCGTTGACCAAGGCGGCGTAGGCAATATTCAGTTCCCAATGGTTGCTGATATTGACAAATCGATTACGCGAAGCTATGACATTTTGCTAAACGAATCTGTTGCGTTGCGCGGCTCGTTCCTCATCGACAAAAACCACACGATTCGCCATGCTGTCATCAACGACCTTCCGCTTGGACGCAATGTCGATGAAATGTTGCGCATGGTCGATGCTCTGCTCTTCCACGAAGAATATGGCGAAGTGTGCCCCGCAGGCTGGCAAAAGGGAGATGAAGGCATGAAGGCAGATTCCAAAGGTGTGGCTTCGTATCTCGCAAAACACAAAAAAGACCTCTAATCCCGCTTCTTGCCCGCGTGCGCGCGGGCGCTTCTATTGCAAAAACATCTGCAACGCGTCAAACGCGAGGCGAATCTCGCGTTGGAAATGAATCATAATCGCAGGCAGAATCACGATAAGCACAGCAAACGCAACCGAAATCTTGACGGGAAAGCCAATCACAAGCAGGTTGAACTGCGGGTGTGTTTTCATAATCATGCCAAAGATGATGTCGGAGAGCAGAATCAGCGCGACAATCGGAAACGCCATTGTGAAGCCGATTAGGAATAGATTCGTGAATGCTTTGACGATATAGGGCACGATGTCGCCGCTAAATACAAAGCCGCCAAGCGGAATCGCATTCAGCGAGACGGCGACAAACTCGAGAATGAGATGATGAAAATCAAACGCAAGCAACAAGAGAAGCGCGAGCATTGTGATGATATGCGCGATAATCGCCCTTTGCGTGCCCGACACGGGGTCGAAGGCGCTCGCCATTGTGAGCCCCATTGCAAAGCTCACGGTCTCGCCGCCGAAATTCACCATTCCAAACACGATTTGCAAGAATCGCGAGCTTAGAAAGCCGAGCATCACCTCGCCAAGCCCGCCGAGAATGAACTCGACAGGCGCCATTGGCGGCACTTGATGTGGCACGATGGGGTAGAAAAGCAGCGTGAGATAAAACGCGAGCGCGCCGCGAATCGACATGGGCAGAAGCTGATGTTCATAGAATGGGAAAAAGGTGAGCACGCCCATGAAACGCAAAAGCAGAAACAAGAAATTTGCCACTCCCGCGTCTGTGAGCATTGCGACAAATTCCATGCGGATTCCTAATTGTGCGTAAGTGTTTGGTTGGCGAGCGTGAAGCTGTGCGAGCCGCGATGCGCACGCCCCATGTCATGCGTAACGAGCACGAGCGCGGCTTGCATGCGTTCGACATAATCAAAAATCGCGTTCATGACATTTGTCGATGTCTCTTGGTCGAGATTCCCTGTGGGCTCGTCTGCAAAGATGATTCGTGGCTTTTTCATGAGCACGCGTGCGATAGAGAGGCGCTGTTGCTCGCCGCCGCTTAGCTTAGACGCGCTGCTATGCAGCAGATGTTCAATCTTGAAGCTTTGCAGAATGCCCTCATCGATTGTCTCGCCCGCAAGCAGCGTTGCGACATGGAGATTCTCTGTGGCGCTGAAGCCGCGAAAGAGGTAGTGGGATTGGAAGATGATACCGATTTTGTTGCGGCGAATGGCGAGCAAGGAATCGCTGCTCAAGCTGTAAATGTTTTTGCCAAACAAATAGACATCGCCCTCTTTTGGGCGCAAGAGGGTTGCGAGGATATGCAAAAGCGTGCTTTTGCCGCTGCCGCTCACGCCGACAATGCTAAGCGTCTCGCCTTCGCAAACCTCAAGCGCAAGCGCGCGAAACAGCGGGCAATCGAAGCTATGCCCAAGCCCGCCTGCCTGCAAGAGTGCCATTTCTAGCCTAGCTGCGCGGCTACTTCTGCGGCAAAATCGTTCTCTTTTTTCTCGATTCCCTCGCCAAGCTCGAATCGCACATAGTCGATGATGCTAAAGACATCGTCAGCGGCTTTGCCGCTTTCGCTTAGAATCTGCTCGACACGTTTTTTGTCATCGAGGATATAGAATTGCCCAAGCAATGTGAGCCGTTGGTCAAGCAAGGTGTTGTCGGCGACAAAACGTTCCATCTGCCCGGGAATGATTCTATCCCAAATCGCCTCGGGCTTGTTCTGCGCCTTGAGCTCCTCTTTGAGATGTTCCTCTTCGCTCTTGAGAATCTCGGCGGTGAGCTCCTTTTGCGACACGAAACGTGGAATCTTGTGCAAGGGCTTTTTCAAGCGTGCAAGCTCCTCGTTTTCTTTCTCAAGCTCGGCAACGAGCGCGACTTTTTCCTTTTCGATAAACTCGGGCGCGAAGTCTTTGTAG
>CAMXAV010000035.1 GCA_947179285.1 uncultured Helicobacter sp. | reverse complement strand
TGTGCTCCGCACGGACTATGTCATGCCCCACAGCGCTGCGTCTATGTTATGCCTTCGGCTCGAACATAGACGTTGCGCGCTGTGGCTGGGAGGTTGAAATCAAGAGCAATGGCAAAGAGATGTTTCGCTTCGCTCAACATGACAAGATTCCAATGTCATTGCGAGCGAGCAGCGCGAGCGTGGCAATCAACCGTGTCGAGTGTTCAAAGACGTTTGCTTGCTTCGGCTACCGCCTCGCAATGACAATAGAGGTGCGTTTCAACCGCACTCATTAACACGCGATTCTCATTTTGCGTGCTCAATTCCACATCTCTATGCTTACGACAAGAGTTTCAAAAATGAATTTAGTAAAAAACAAGCAGAGAATGGGTAGAATCATAATGCCCGCTGTTGCCTTATGCGGGCACGCGGGCTAAACCACATTAAGGAGGCTAGCATGTCGCACAAACGACTTGTGAAGCGTCCTATCCGAAGATTATATCTCAAAATCAAGCTTTTTTGGCTGAAATTTGAGATTCCAATCAAACGATAGACGTAGCTAGCCCCGCGATAGGGGCTAGCGGCTTCTTTGTTTGGATTAGCCTGACGTTTTTGCTTATTTATTATGTGCGGTTAAACCGCGCCCTCACCAACACATTGACAAAACGAAACACCTCATCACCACAAATACACACAAACGCATGCCTTTTGCGATTCCAAATAAAGTTTATAGTATCATTCCAAAAAAGATTCCAAAGGAGCAAACATGGAAAAAATATACGACATTGCGGTGATTGGCGCGGGACCGGGCGGAATCGGCACGGCTGTCGAGGCGGCAAAGGCAGGGCTTTCTGTTGTGTTGTTTGAAAAAACCGACAAACACAGCGCGACTTTGCGCGAGTATTACAAAGACGGCAAGCGTGTCGACAAGGACTACAAGGGGCAAAAGGTCGATTTGAAAGGGCACATTCCGCTTGTCGATGGCACAAAAGAAACCACGCTCGAGCTGTTCGACAAGGTGCTTGAGGGAATCGAGTTTCACACGAGCACAGAGGTTGAGAAAGTCGCCAAAGTCGGCGATGTCTTTGTCATTAGCACGGGCAAGGGCGAGACAAAGGCGCGTGCATGCGCCATTGCGATTGGCAAAATGGGCAAGCCCAACAAGCCGAGCTATTCTCTGCCCATCTCTGTGCGCGCGCGCACGCATTTCAACGCGCAAAGCTGCACGAAAGGTGAGAATCTCTTGATTGTCGGCGGGGGCAACTCGGCTGTGGAATACGCGATTGCGCTTTGCGAGGACAACAAGGTAACGCTCAACTACCGCAAAGCCGTATTCACACGTATTAACGAAACCAACCAACAAGAGCTCGACAAATGCGTGAGCGCGGGCAAAATCACGCTCAAGGCTGGAATCGACATCACCGAGCTAGGCGATGATGGCGCATTGCCACAGGCGCATTTCACAGACGGCAGCACAGGAACATTCGACCGCGTTGTCTATGCCATCGGTGGCATCGCGCCTGTCGATTTCTTGCACAAATGCGGAATCACGCTCGATGACAACAAAGTCCCCGTAACGGACGCAAACCACCAAAGCAACATCGCAGGGCTCTACATTGCGGGCGATTTGCTCTATAAAAACGGCGGCTCGATTGGATTCTCGCTCAATCATGGCTTCGAGATTGTCCAAGATGTGCGCAAGACGCTAGGCAAATAGGCAATGGCAGAGGGTGGCGCAAAGGGCGCGTTCTCGCTTAGGCTCGTGCTGATTCTCGGCTTGCTCTCGGGGCTTGCGCCCTTTTGCACAGACCTCTATCTCCCCGCCCTGCCCGCGATCGAGGAGCAATTCAACGAGGATTTGCTGCTGTTTGGCTTCACGCTCTCAAGCGCAATGCTCGTGAATCTCACGCTCGCAGGCTCGATGTTTGGAATCGCGTGGGGGCAGATTCTGATGGGCTATTGCAGCGATGTCTATGGGCGCAAGCCCGTCTTGTTCGCAAGCCTCGTTGGCTTTGTCGTTTTCTCGCTTCTTTGCGCGTGGAGCGAAAGCATTCTTGCGCTTGTTGTCTGGCGCTTTTTGCAAGGAATCTTCGCGGCAGGCAGCATCGTTGTCTCGCGCGCGATGGGCTTTGATATGTTCAAGGGCGCGGAGCTCTTGCGCTTTATGGCGACCCTCACGCTCGTGTTCGGGCTCGCCCCCGTTGTGAGCCCGCTCTTTGGCGCGTTCTTTCTCGAGGCGCTCGCCTCGCATTGGCGCGAGCTGTTCTTTTTCCTCGCCGCGCTGGGCGTTTTGCTGTTTGCTGCGTCTTTTTTCTTGCATGAAACCCTGCCCAAAGAATCGCGCACCCCAAGCGGGCTTGGGCATTTTGTCGCGCAATTCCTCGCGCTTTTGCGCAACAAAACCTTTGTGTGCTTCTTGCTGATTAGCAGCTTCGCGTTCGCAATGCTCTTCGCCTATATCAGCGCCTCGTCCTTCGTGTTCCAAAACATCTACGCGCTCGACAAGACGCAATATAGCTACATCTTCGCCCTAAACGCGCTGGGCGTGATGGCTGTCGCAAGCAGCATCGCAAGGCTCTCCAACCGCTTCACCACGCGTTCGATTCTGCGCGTGGGCTTGCTGCTTTGCGTCTGCGGCACGGCTGGTGTCGTCTCTGCCACTCTGTTTGCGCCAAGCTCGCTTGTGCTCTTGGAGCTGCCGCTCTTTGTCGTCATCGCCGGCTTTGGCGCTGTGGCGAGCACGAGCGTTGCCGAAGGGCTTAGCGCAATCAACAGCAGCGGCGGCGTGGCGTCTGGATTCTTTGGTGTCGTGAACTTCACCTTCGCAGGGCTCGTCTCGCCGCTTGTTGGAATCATGGGCGAACGCAACGCGCTGCCTATGGCGCTGCTCATGTTTTTTTGCAGCCTGTTTGCGCTCCTGCTCTTCTTGCGAGCAGGGCGAAGCTAATGCGCTGCGCGTTGTGCCACCGCCTATCGTGGAATCTGCTTTGTGGCGCGTGCCTAAGCTGGATTGCGCCAACTCCAACCACGCGCACAATCGGCGATTTGCGCGTTTATAGCGTGTTTGATTACCACGAAATCGAGATGTTGCTCAAAAGCAAATACAGCATCATCGGCAGCCGAATCTTGCGCCTGCTCGCCCAAAAAGCCGCGCGATTCTTCGCGCAAAACGCAGAGCTGCCACGCGACATTTATGGCATTGGAATCGATGATAAGCCCAAAGGTGGCTACGCGCACACGGCAATCATCGCGCATGCGTTCGAGCGCTACGCGGGAATCGCGGCACTCTATGGCAGAATCATCGCACAAAACCATGTGCATTATGCGGGCAAAAGCCTCGATTTTCGGCGCAAAAACCCGCGCCGCTTCGCCACAACGCTCACGCAAAAACTCGCGGGCAATGGCGTGATTCTGTATGATGACATCATCGTAACGGGCACAACGCTTTGCGAAGCCGCGCGGCTGCTTCAAAAACGCGGCATTCCTGTGCTTTGCGCCATCACACTTTGCAGCGCGACAAGGACAACGGCATGAATCTCCTCATCACAGGCGGCGGCACGGGCGGGCATTTGTCTGTTGCCGAGGCAGTCGCCGAACAATTGCATGCGCTCGGGCATTGCCTGTATTATCTCGGCGCAAAGGCGGGGCAGGAGGCGCATTGGTTTGACGATAAGCCCTTGTTTGCGCAAAAGCTGTTGCTCGATGTGCAAGGAATCGCGAACAAGACGGCGCGCACGCTCCCGCGCGCAGCGCTCGCGCAGGCACGCGCGGCGAGAGAGGCGCTTTCGTTTTTGCGCGCGCATCAAATCGAACGCGTCTTTAGCGTGGGGGGCTATGCCGCTGCGCCCGCGTGTTTCGCGGCTTTGTGGGCGCGCATTCCGCTTTATATTCACGAGCAAAACGCGGCAGTTGGGCTTTTGAACGGAATCTTGCGCCCGTTTTGTCGCGAATTTTACTCATCATACCTGCCCGATTCTCCCGTGCGCGACTATCCCTTGCGCGCACGTTGTTTCGAGGGCGCACGTGTGCGCGAATCTGTGCGCACCGTGCTGTTTTTGGGCGGCTCGCTTGGCGCGCGCACCATCAACGACCTCGCCTTGCGCCTTTCTCCGCTGCTGCTTGAGCGCGGAATCGCCGTCATTCACCAATGCGGCAAACGCGACTTTGAGCGCGTGAGCGCCGAATATGCGGCGATGAATTTGCAGGTTGAGCTGTTTGATTTCTCGCCCAACCTCATTACGGCGATGCGCCGCGCCGATTTTGCGATTGCGCGTGCGGGCGCGAGCTCGCTTTGGGAACTTTGCGCAAACGGCTTGCCCGCGTTGTTTGTGCCCTACCCTTACGCGGCGAAAAACCACCAATTCTACAACGCCGAGTTCCTCGCCAAGCAGAATCTCGCCACGATGATGTGCGAGGACGCACTCGAGGATTCTGCGGTTATGGAGCTTGTTTGCGATTCTGCGCTCGTTTGCGAGCGAAGCGCGCGGCTTGGGCAAGTCATTGCGCCCAATGGCGCGCATGCGATTGCTTTGCGGATTGTGGAGTCGTAGTGTGGGGAGAATGAGCGATGATGCGCAGCTAGAGCTTTTCTCGCAGGGGCGCTTGGAGGGCTATGCCGACACGCAAGAACACGAGGATAATCTGTTTCTTATCTCGCAAATTGCCCATAAAATCGGAATCTTGGAGGTTATCATACGCAATAGGATTGATGCGTTGTTATCGGCTAGGGATAAGGATTGGATAAGAAAATTGCCCGAAGAGCTCCTGCCTTGCGATGTGGAGAAATATAATAAAGATGAACTCATTTCAAGGCAGACAATGGGCTTTTGGGTCAAGGTGGCTTGTTACTATCAGATTGATGATAAAATTTTTAAGACACAACCTTTAGACGATATTTTTACAAAATATTTTTCTGAACACAAACATTTCAAAAATACCAACAAATTTAGGCGAATCCAAAAGGCTCGAGCGATTCTAGAGCTATTGCGACTCATACGTAATCGCGCCTTTCATTTTGAAAATCTTTATAAATTTACCGAAAAGAATTACCCACGATTGAATACAGCGATTATCAATAATAAAGGAAAGAAAAAATATATCGCGATTCAGCCCAATAGAATCAAGGATTTTTTGAATGATTTGCTCGCAAGCTTTCATCATGATTTGATAGACTATGCAGAGAAACGAGGCTCATAGAAAGAATCCGCACGAGGCGGAGGGGACTAGGGTCCCCTACAGGAACTAGAATGATACCCCCTCCTTGCTTAAAATACAATAAAATCTCGAGATTCCAAGCAATTTGGGGCATGCAAACATGCAGAAAAGCGCCTAATACGCCCGCTTCCTGTCCATCCAGCCATAGCATTTCCATTCGACCTCTTGTGCGACAAATTGCGCGCCGCCTGCCCCAGCTTGGGGCGCTGCACCTGCGGGCGCAGACGGATAGACTTCTGCCTCGACAAACTTGCCAACCTCCAAATCGGCGAACGTTCCGTATGTGTCGTTCCAAAAAATGCCGCAATCATCGCCCTTTAGCTTCGTGTAAGGCAGAATCTGAATCACGGCATTGCCATTGAGCGTAATCGTGTGATTCGCGGGGTCCACCGCCGTAATCTGCCCTGCAATGTCCCAATCGGCGAGTGCCGATGTGCCTAATGCGCCAAGAAATACGAGATGTGCGAGTTTTTTCATGTTGTCTCCTTTGTTTGTTTGGTCGTATTGTAGAGAGAAAATTTGTTAAAAGTATCAAGATTTTGTGAAATTAGGCTGACATTTGCATAGCGCCGCGCTAGGCGAGCAAACGGCGATTCCATTCTCTTCGCGCCACACACGGCAAATCAGCCAGATTTAATATTTTTCTGCTACGATTCTACAACAAAAATAAGAATTAAAAGCAGAAATAAAATGGACATCACGATAGAATCCTTAGGCAAAATCGCAGACTATTTCACGATTGTCCACCATATCCCCGGGCGCATTCGCTTGCGCGCCATAGGCGATATTGCGACAGACGCAAACCAAGCATTGCGCCACGACTTGACGCAGACGATGCGCCAGATTCCGTTCATCATCGATTTCAAGCTCAATGCCCTCATCGGCTCGCTCACATTGCGCTACGACACAAGCCGCTTCGAGCCCGCGCTATGGGAGGCGTGGCTGCGCAAAGAGCGGCTTGACGAGATTCTTTTCTGCTTTCAGATTCCAAAGGAGCAACAATGACACAACTTCTAGGCGCGATTGCGAGCGAGCAGCACAGCCTCGCGTTCTATGCGGCATTGTCGGCGCAATACCCGTTTTTCGCGCCGTTTGTGAATGCCCAAAATGCCCAGCTAAAGGCGCTTTCCTCTTTTGCGCCTCAATCGGGGCTCGCACAGCAACAATCCCCAAACATCGCGATTCCAACAACCCAAATGCTCGCGCTCGAATCCGCGCTTGCGCATGAGAGCGCAAAGATTGCGTTCTACAACAACCTTGCCGCAAACGAGCCAAACCTCGCGATTCGCGATGTCTTTTTTCAGATTGCGGCAACGAGCCACAACGACCATCTGCTCGCTATCCGCAACGCGCTAGCGGCGCATTATACGAGCCAAAATATGCTTGGCGATTTGCTCGCAGGCATTGATTTGTTGCAAGACGCACAAAGGCTCGCCAAAGACGCGCAGGCAGGGACGCTAAGCGAAGAGAAGCTCGCAAGCTTTTTGGGCAATCTCAATGTCGCCATGCTTGGCGGCGCGCTCTTGGGCGGCGCGGTTGTCGCGTTGTGCAATCATTTTTTAAACCAAAACAAGGAGTAATCTAT
>CAMXAV010000034.1 GCA_947179285.1 uncultured Helicobacter sp. | reverse complement strand
CGCAAGTAGTTCCCCTTGTCCCCCTTGAAGAAAAAAACAAGGCAGAGAATCACAAGTAAAGATGAAAACCATGAGAAACTAAAGAGAATAGAATCTAAGATATTTGCGCTATTGCCTTGTTGAAAAAATTGGTTGGTTTGTTGCATTTTGTTGGGATTCTTTGCCCGTTGATTGCCACGCGTTCTTACGAACGCTCGCAATGACAGATAGTGAGAATCTTTGCGATTCCAAGAAGAAAATACCTTGCGCCCCGCGGCGCAGAGCGGCGACTAAAGACAACAAGCGTTAGCGCAGTTGGCGTTGTCGCGTAACTTTAGGGAGTGTTGGCAATTCACTTGCCAACACGACAGCAAAAGGCTCTTAGCCTTTTGCGATTCCAATAGTGGAACAACATTTGCTTGGGTAAGGACAAGAAGTGCAAAGGATTGCAAAGCCAATAAAGGAAAAAGGGAAAAACGATGAACCTTTCTTTTGCCGATAGTCTGCTTTCCAGCAATTCCGTATCGCAATACGCGAATGTGGCGCAAAGGCGCTACCACACAACCGAGTCAGAATCAGAAGATTCGAGCCCATTTGCCGCAATCTTGCAAGAGAAGCTTCAAGATGTTGCGAAAGATTCGAGCCCACAAGCCCAAGCCCAATTGTTCGCGAGCCGCGCGAGCGGGCTCTACCCAACCAATCGGGGCTAGGGCAAGGTTAAAGCGCGCCTAGCCTCGCAAAGTCTATGCCAAGAGTCGCTGTGCATTCACAAGCGCTTGGTAGTTGAACATTTGGTCATTGACTGACGAGAGGTTGCCGTCAAATGCCACGCGATTAAGAATCGCTGTGAGCCCATCGCTGTTTTTCGCCTTGCCAAGCAACGCGTCAAGCTGCACAAGCGCGAGATTCTCCTCGCTCACATTGCCGTTTCTAATCTCCTCGATTTGCTGGCGAATCTCGGCGGGCGTGAGCTGCGTGATGTTCTCGAGGCTGCCTGTGTTGTTCGCGCTCGCGTCCTCGTTTTTGGTGTTGCCAACGAGCGTGCGCAAAAGGTCGAGGTCGTTTTGCGATTTATGATACGCGGCAATCCCCGCGCCCTTGCTCACAGCGCTGCTTTGCTCGTCTCGTTTGGCAAGGTCGATATGATAAATCTGCCCCTCGCTGCCGTCAGTGCGCTGATATGCGGCGCTTTTGCGTTGCACGCCGAGCGTCTCGCCGCTTGCGCTTTGCATGAGTTGTTCGTTATTTTTGGCGTCCAAATAAATCGCGCCGATTCCGACTTCGCCAAGCCCAATGAGCTCGCCTTGGTCGCCGTTTGCGCCCGGTTTCCAGATGCGGAGTTTGTCATAGATGGGGTCATCTTTGTCAATCTTGCCATCGCCGTTGCTGTCGTAGCGCGCCAAGTCTTTGAATCCATCGCCGTTTTGTGTGCCAAAAAGCTCTGTGCCGTCATTGATGATTCCATCGCCGTTTTTGTCGAGCGCGAGGAATCCGCTGTTGCCTTTGGGGCGAGAGATTTGGTCGCTTTCGCCGTCTGCATCAAGGTCGAAGCTAAAGGTGTCGTTGCTAAGCTCGACACCATCGCCGCCAAGGTCGATGATGAGCGGGTCGACGAGATTCACAGAATCATTGCCCTGCCATCGTACAATGCTCGTATCCACCGACAATGTCGAGAGGCTCACGTCCAAATTTCTGCTATTGGCATTCGAGAGCGTCTGAAGGCTGATGCTGCTAAACTCGACACGTGAAATCGTCATTTGGCTTGTGAGCGAGCTTTGCATCGAGGACACGCCGTTGCTCGAGCTGCTGCCATACGCGTTGTATGCCTTGCGAATCCAGCTATCGACTGTGTCAATCTGTGGAATCTCGCCTGTGAGCAAGAACATGTTGCGCAACGCGGTGTATGTCGAAAGCTCGGTGCTGCTAAAATTGTTTTGAAGGAAGCTTTGCGAAAGCGAAACGCTGACATTCACCGATTGTGTTTGCGCGCCGCTTACGAGCGTTGCGCTAAAGCCAAGCGTGAATCCGCTCATCGCGAAATTGTTCTCGTTGAGCGCCTCGACAAACGCTTGCTGCTCGACAACCTTGTTGATAATATCGCTCGAAAATCCAAGCGCTTGGCTCAATTCCCCGAACATCGTCTCGCGCACGCTCTGCACGAGCTCGAGCGCACGATTGACGATTGCCTCTTGGGCAACAGCATTGCCGAGTGTCGCGCCAAATTGCACGCCTGTTGCCGTAATCGCTGTGGCGACTCCGCCGTTGTTGCCATTATTGCCGCCTTGGTTGCCGCCATTTGCATCGCGCTCGCTCACGGCGTTGGCTGTTGTGGCAACGGTTTGTGTTGTAGTCGTGGTGGTTGCGGTAGTGGTTTTGTCGTTCTCGCCTTTGTCGTAGAGGCTTGTGGTGAAACGACTAGAGCTGTATTGAAATGATGAAACTAAACCGTCCATGGTTGTCTCTCCTTAGATGAATTTTGCCCTCTGGTCCTTCAGAGTATTGTTACACTAACTATATCGTAATTTTTGGATTTTTTTCAAGGGGCGATTCCAAAAAAATGAACATTTTTGCTATAATGCCTCGTTTGCTGAAACGAATCGGCAAGCGTAAAAATTTCAGTTATAATTAAGGAGAAGCAATGGCAGACACAAGAATCGAACATGACCTCATTGGCGACAAAGAAATCAGCAATGAGTTTTATTATGGCGTGCAAACGGCGCGTGCAAAGGAAAACTTTCAAATCAGCGGCACAACGTTGCGCGTCTATCCCGACTTCATCAAATCTTTTGCGCAGGTCAAAAAGGCTGCCGCGCTCGCAAACGCTCGGCTTGGGCTCTTGGATTCCAAAATCGCCGAGGCAATCTATGCGGCATGCGATGACGTATATAATGGTAAATATAATGACCATTTCGTTGTCGATATGTTTCAAGGCGGCGCGGGAACATCGACAAACATGAACGCAAACGAGGTCATCGCGAATGTCGCGCTCGAAAAATTGGGGCACAAAAAGGGCGACTATCAATATTGCCACCCCAACAACCATATCAACCTCTCGCAATCGACAAACGATGCCTACCCCACAGCGATTCACATCACGCTTTACAACAAAATCGAAAAATTGCTCGCCTCGTATGAAGAGCTCGCAAACGCGTTTGAGCGCAAAGCACAGGAGTTTAAAGATGTGATAAAAATGGGGCGCACACAGCTTCAAGACGCCGTGCCGATGACATTGGGGCAAGAGTTTGGCGGCTTTGCCGCGAGCGTGCGCGATGACATCAAATATCTCAAAACGGCGCAAATCGCGTGCCTCGAAGTCAATATGGGCGCAACAGCGATTGGAACGGGCATCAACTCGCACCCCGACTACACACGCGAGATAGAAAAGGCATTGCGCGAGGTAACGGGCGTTGATTACGAAATCTCGAAGAATCTCATCAAGGCAACGCCCGACCAAAGCGCCTATCTCATCACCTCATCGGCGCTCAAAATCTCGGCAACCAAAATCGCCAAAATCTGCAACGACTTGCGCCTCTTAAGCTCTGGTCCTCGCGATGGAATCGCCGAAATCAAGCTCCCGGCAATGCAGCCGGGCAGCTCGATTATGCCGGGCAAGGTTAACCCCGTGATTCCCGAAGTTGTCGGGCAGGTGTGCTATTATATCATCGGGCAAGATGGCTGCGTTGTCCTCGCCGCCGAAGCGGGGCAGTTGCAGCTCAATGTGTTCGAGCCTGTGGCTGCCTACACACTCTTTAAGTCGCTCGATATGCTCAAAAACGCGTTGCGCACATTTGTAACGCTTTGTATCAACGGAATCGAGGCGAACAAGCAGACATGCCGTGAATATGTCCTCAAGAGCATTGGGCTCGTTACGGCGCTCAATCCCTACATTGGCTATGCAAACTCAACGGCAATCGCCAAAGAGGCGCTCGAGAAGAATCTCAAGGTTGGCGATTTGGTTGTGCAAAAGGGGCTGCTCACAGCCGAGCAAGTCGAGAAGATTCTCGAGCCCGAAAGCCTCATTGCGCCTCGCGAGAAAATCAAATTCTAGCCCTTTGCCTCCTCGCTGCCGCGCTATATCACGATTTGTGGAAACAACATCAAAAGCGCGAGCAGCAGGAGCTGCAAGCAGATAAACGGCACAGCGCCCTTATAAATCTCGAGCGTGCGCAACGCATTGCCCATTGCGCCCTTGAGATAGAACAGCGCAAAGCCAAACGGCGGCGTTAGAAACGATGTTTGCAAATTGAGCGCAAGCAGAATCGCAAACCACAGCGCGTCTATCTGAAAATGCGCCACGAGCGGCAAAAACAGCGGCACAACGATGAAGCAAATCTCGATGAAGTCAATCAAGAATCCAAGCACAAACACAAGCAGCATCGCCACGAAAATAAATGTCCATTTGTCCTCGCTGCTCTCGAAAAGCGCGAAAATCAAATCGCCACCCTCTGTCTCGTTGAACACGAGCGTAAAAGCCGAAGCGCCGATGAGAATCGCGAAGATGAGCCCCGAGAAAATCGCCGTTTGCAGCGCCGCATAGCGCAAAAGCGCAAGCGAAAATTTGCGCAACAAAACCGACAGCAACACAGCCCCAGCCGCGCCAAGCGCGCTCGCCTCGCTCGGCGTAACGAGCCCGGCGAGGATTCCGCCAAGCACAATGGTGATGAGCACGACAGGAGGCAGAGAATATTTGAGCGTGTCGAGCGTGAGTGCGCGTAGATTCGCGCCACTCTTTGTCGCAGGCGCGATGTTTGGGCGCAAAAACGCGATTGCGAGGATATAGACGACATACAGCCCAACCAAAATCGCGCTAGGCAGCAGCGCGGCGGCGAACAAATCGCCCACCGAGATTTGCAGCACATCGCCAAGCAGAATCAGCACGATACTCGGCGGAATGATTTGCCCAAGCGTGCCGCTCGCCGTTACAACGCCGCTCGCAAAGCTTGGCGCATAGCGCGCAGAGAGCATAGACGGAATCGCAATCACGCCCATCATCACGACACTCGCGCCAATAATGCCCGTGCTCGCCGCGAGCAAAACGCCGACAAACACCACGCCAAGCGCCATTCCGCCGCGCAACGAGCCAAAGAGTTGGCTGATGTTGCCAAGCAGGCGCTCGGCGATTCCGCTTTTTTCGAGCAGCAAGCCCATGAAGATGAACAGCGGCATCGCCATGAGTGTGGAATTGCTCATGATGCCATAGATTCGTGCGGGCAATAGCGCGAAGATGTCGATTCCAATCTCGGGCGCAAGCCACGCGACCAAAAACGCCGCGCCACCAAACGCAAACGCGACAGGCACGCCCGCAAACAAGAACACAAACGTGACACCAAAGAGTAGAAGAGGAAGAATCATTGCGGCTCTTTATCTTGATTATCGTTATCGGGTTTGTCGCCACTCTTGAGAAACGCAATGCTTTTTAGGATTTCGGAATATGCCTGCATAAACAATAGGCAAAACGCGAGCAGCGGCACGGCTTTGATGAGGTAACGATGCGTGAGCCCGCCGCTATCGGAAACCTCGTTTTGTTGGTAGCTCATCATCACAAAATCGCTGCCATAGTGCAGAATCAGCAAACTAAAGGGCATGACAAAACAAAGATTGCTGATAATCTTGAGCCAATGCGTCTGTTTTGGGGTGTAATGTTGGTAGAGGACATCGAGGCGCACATGCTTGTCGTGTTGCAAGGTGTAGGGGATTGCGAGCAAGAATCCCGCCGCGAAGATGTGCCATTGCAGCTCGAAAAGCGACACGGACGAAAGCTCGAATATATAGCGCAGGCAGACATTATACAAAACAAGCAGAATCAGCACGACAAACAATGACGCAGACAGCAGCCCAGCGAAGTGCGTGAAGCCATCGAGCACATGCGCGCCATGCAGAAGCGGATTGCGTTGCTTCTCTTTCACGCCAAGCCCCTATGCACAATCTCAACGAGGCGCTGTGCGTTCTCGCGCGGCAAGTCGGGCAGCATGCCATGCCCGAGATTGAAGACGAACGGCTGCCCGCTCATCGCGCGTAGAATCTCGAGCGCGCCCTGCTCCATCGCGTTTGCGTCATAGAGTGTCGCAGGCTCGAGATTGCCCTGCAACACGAAACGTTCGCCCACGAGCTGCCGCGCCTTTGCCATCGGAATGCCCCAGTCGATTCCGAGCACGGCGAAGTTTCCATTGAGCATTTCGAGGAAAGCGCCGACACCTTTGGGAAACACGATGAGCGGAATCTCGGGGTGCTTGGCGCGCAAGAAATCGGCAATCTCGCATATCGGCTGCCAACCAAACTCGAGATACGCCGCAGGCGCAAGCGCGCCCGCCCATGAATCAAAAATCATGAGCGCATTCGCGCCCGCGCTTGCCTGCATGCTCAAATAATTCTTGAGCTCTTCACAAAGGATTGCGAGCAATTTCTTGAGCGTGCTCGGATTGCTATAAAGCATGCGCTTACTATGCGCAAACTGCTTGCTGCTCTCGCCTTCTATCATATATGTTGCGAGCGTCCAAGGCGCGCCACAAAAGCCAATCAGCGCCTTGTCTTGCGGCAGCTTCGCGCGTATCTTTGCGAGCGTCTCATAGACATAATTTGTGCGCTCAAAGGCTCGCGGCTGCAAGCGCGCCAAGTCGGCGTGAGAACGCACGGTTTGCGCAAATCGAGGACCCTCGCCCTCATAAAACCCAAGCCCAAGCCCCATTTCGAGCGGAATCACGAGAATGTCGCTAAACAAAATCGCCGCATCGACGTCCAAGATGTCGATGGGCTGCAATGTTACCTCGCACGCAAGCTCGGGATTCTTGCAGAGCCCCAAAAAATCCTTCGCCCGCGCGCGCGTGGCGCGGTATTCTGCTAGATAGCGCCCCGCTTGGCGCATCAACCAAACGGGCGTGCGCGGTGTGGCGCGCCCCAAACATGCATCGACAAAAATCATTTGTTCTCCTTAATGCGCAGGTTCTCTACTATATGCC
>CAMXAV010000033.1 GCA_947179285.1 uncultured Helicobacter sp. | reverse complement strand
CCCATTCTGCAAAGGCGCCCCCTTTTTCCACCACGGGGAGGGGGGCAATGGGAAAAAGGTAAACTCCCTGTGTTTGCCCCCCCCCCCCATTTATTGTTTGCTGTTTGCATAGTTTCTCCGATTGTTCGTGCGGGAACGCCCGCAACTTTGGTGTGTGGGGCGACGTCATGATTGACAAAGCTGCATGCGCCCACAACGGCGCCTGTGCCAATCTTTACGCCTTGTGCGATGACGGTGTTTGGACCAATATAGCAACCATCTTCGATGACAACAGGCGCATAGTCATAGGATTCTTGCCCCTGTGAAATCGCCCATTTGACGCTATTGTGCGTGTAGATATGCACGCCCGCCGAGATGCTGCAATGGCTGCCAATCGCGAGCCCGCCGCTGCCATCGAGAATGCAGAATGGACCAATGAAGGTATGCTCGCCAACCTTGACATCGCCAAAGATATAGACAGAATCGTAGCAGCTGCTATTGCCCCCAAAGCCGCATTGCTGCGCCTTTTGCCACCTGTCTATCAGATATTCTGATAGGGGCAAAACGCGATTGTAGCGCGCCTTTTTGCGGTAGGCGAGAAACGAAAACAGGCGCGCAAGGAATCGTGCGCTTTGGCGTTGTCGGTGTTGCATGTGTGCCCCTATGCGCCGTCTTTTGCGAAAAATTCAAAGCGAAAATAGCCTGTTTTGGGGCTATCGGGGCTATCTTTAGCTTCGTAATGAATCACGCCTTGAATGAGCCAACGTCCATGCGCGGGCAGCTCGACAGGCTGGCTGCGAAAAAGTCCCGAATCGGGCGCGAAGGTTAGAATCTGGTCGTTCTCTTTGGTATGCGGGCGGGTCAGCAGCGCTTCGATATTGACGACTTTGGGCAGCGCCGCGCCATCGCGAGGCTCGATGCGAAACGCAAAGCCTTCGGGAAACGCGAGCGAATCGAAAGACGCGGCGATGTTTTGCGCGCGCGAGTGGCTTTTGGCTTGGGGCAGGTTGGCAGATGGGTTGGTAGAATCGATTCCTTGCCACACGAGCTGATAGCGTGCCGTGAATTGTTTTTGCTCCTCTTGGATTGTGTTGATGAGCGCATCGGCTTCTTGATAGCTCGCAAGGAAGCTATCGTCCCGCTGCACGGGGTTTTGGAGCGCAAAATAGACCGTCCAAACGATGAGCAGCACGACAACGCCGATGAAGCCCGCGATAGAGAGGGGCCAGAAATTGAAGGGTTTAGCGGACATTCTTTTTCCTTAGCAAAACAAATACAAAGAGCCCAAGCAGGGTGAGCGTCATCACATAGAGTACAATGCGCGTGGTCGATTCGACTGCTTTGGTCTCGGGGACATATTCATTATCGAGTTTGATGTTTTCAGCCAATGTGAGCTCTTGCACAAGTGCGATATAGCCATTGAGCAAGAAAGCGGCGATGCTTGATTGGTCGAGTTCGGAATCTTTTTTGGGAATGAGCGGGACGATATAGTCCCAATAAATATTGTTTGCAGAAATCTTGGCGAGCAGAGATTCTGTGCCTTTGATGTCGATTTTCTTTTCGTTGCGTATGAATAAGATATAAAGATGAGGTGAGCGCAAATGCTCTGCAATGGCGCTTTCTAGGGATTCTATGCTTTGTTCGCCTAAAGTTTCTAATGCAATCAGATACACAGAAATGCCGCTTTTTTCAAAGACTTCTGCGCCTAGATTGTTGATGAAAGGGTGGCTTGCGGGAAAGAGCTGGTTGTCGTTGTCGAACACAAAGCCTCGCCCAAGCCAATGTGGCTCGAGGGGCTGCGCAAACGCTGCCGCAAAAAGCCCCACCAAAACCACAAAAAATGCGCGTATCTTAGCCAAGGAAAACTTTTCCGGGCAAGAACGCAACGACAATCGATAGAACGACAATCACCGCATTGACGAGAAATAGGGTTGTTTCCAAGCCTGTGTATTTCATCTTAGCCTCCTTATTGTACTTTGTAGTACTTGTCCATGTCGCCACCATTCATACGAATCGAGCTGCTTTGCTCGACTTTGTATGGAGTGAGCGCCTCATTGCTCTGCGTGATGATTGCAAGAGTGCCAAGCCCCGCTACGATTGCGAGCAAAAGCACAACCGCAATCGCAAGCCCTGTGAGCCCATTTAGTCCAAATAAACCGTTCATCAACTCCTCCTTATTCGCGGATTGTTTTGAGGTATGCAATCAAAGCTTTGCGTTGAATCTCTGATACCATAGGTTCGCGGAAAGATGGCATTTGTCCGATATGTCCTTTTTTGCCTCGCGCAAACACTTCTGCCAAGAAGGCTTCATCGCCGTATGTTGAGAGGTCTGGTCCCATACCGTCCATTCCTTTGCCGTCTGGTCCATGGCAAGCCGAACATGTGGCTTCGTCAAACTTTTCCCTGCCTTTGCTCACAAGGTCGGGATATTTGGTTTTGCCAATGCTTGAGATGTCTTGCATCACAAATGCGGCAATCGCTTTTGCATCTTCGGCGCTCACGGTGTCTTTGAGCGGAACCATTTCGCCAAGCGGATAGTTCAAGCCCTTGCTTCCGCTCATGATGACGTTAACGATTCCCTCTTCTGTGCCCCATGTTGTGAGGTCTGCGGCGCGATTGTTCATGCCATTACCTGTTTCGCCATGGCATTGTGCGCATTGCAACAAGAAGTAGTTCCCGCCCATTTTTTGCAAATCTGCTTCGCTTGCGTTGGTCATTTTGTTTGCAAGTTTTGCTTGGAAGGCTTCTACTTCTTCGTTGTATTCGCCGAGCTGTGAAAACCCTTGCAAGGGGTAAATCCAAGCGCAATATGCAATTGCCCAAATGGCAAGCACCAAATAGCTTCCTGCCCAACCAACAGGAATATCGTTCGTAAATTCACGAATGCCGTCCCATTCCTCTGTTGTGAGCTGCCCATCGGCTTTGCTGTGTTTCATTTTGCTAATGAGTCGACCAGCAATCGCCACTGTTATAGCCAAAATGATAATCGCCCCAATGAGGCTTATCAGATTTTTGCTATCACTCAAATCTAGCCATTCCATCTAGCTCTCCTTTTTATTGTTTTGAGAATCACGCGATTCGATGACGCTATCATCAAGCCTATCATCGAGCGCAAGACGCGAGTATTTTTCATAATCAAACCCTTTGCGCTGACTGCGGTAGAGGTGAAAGATATAGCTCACCAAAGCCACAGTCAGAATGAGGGTGCAGAACCAATACGCATATCCTTGCACAATGCGAATTGTTGCTTCGTCCATATTATTCCGCCGGCAAAGGTCTGCGAATGCTGTTGAGGCTGTTGAGATAGGCGATGAGCGCTACAATCTCTGGAATCTTGCCTCCGGCAACAGCCGCTTTGACTTTTTCGTCTTTCATGTCTGCTGCGATGAGCTTTGCTTCTTCAAGAATAGACGCTTTTGCTTCATCGAGCGAGCCAAGTTTTGTCGAATGCGGAATCGCGGGGTTGTCATACGGAACGCTAAACACAACTTTGTTGGTGTAAGCCTCTGCATAAGCCGTATTCACATCGATAATCTTGGTGTAGAGATGTTTGTATGCGGGCATAATCGAACCGGGAACAACCACGAGAGGGTCCCACATGTGCGCTTCATGCCAATCGGTTGTACGATAATCTCCTACGCGATGCAAATCTGGACCTGTGCGTTTGCTACCCCACAAGAATGGGCGGTCATACGCATATTCACCGCTGTAACTAACTTTGCCATAGCGGTCTGTTTCGATTTTGAATGGACGCACGAGCTGTGAATGGCAAGCGTTGCAGCTTTCTTTGATATAGACTTGTCTGCCTGCAACCTCGAGCATTGTGTAGGGCTTGAGCCCTTCAATGGGGCGCGAGGCTTTGGCGAAGTCGGGAAGAATCTCGACAAGCCCTGCAATCGAAAAGAGCACCAGCACCATTACGGTGAAGAAAAAAGGATTTCTTTCTAACCAATGAAACATGAGACCTCCTTAACCAGCCATAGGTGTGGCAAATTTGGATTCTGCATCGGTTTGTTTCGCTGCTGTGATGGTCATGATGATGTTATAGGTGAACATCAAGAAGCCAACCAAATAGAGCAAGCCGCCGATAGCGCGAATAAAGAAATACGGAATCAACACATTGACGGTGTCGATAAACGAATAGATGAGAGTTCCAAAGGAATCCGTTGCGCGCCACATCATACCTTGTGTGATACCCGCAATCCACATGCTTGAGAAATAGAGAACAATCCCAGCGGTTTGAATCCAGAATTGCATATCCATAAGGGATTTTGAATAGATTTCTCGCTTGAAGAGTCGGGGTGTCATGTGATACACAGCTGCGATGATTGTGAAGGCAACCCAGCCCAATGCCGCGTCATGGACGTGTCCGATAATCCAGTCTGTGAAGTGCGCAAGCGCATTGACAGATTTGACAGATTGGATAGGTCCTTCGAGTGTGGCAAGCATATACCAGGTGCTTGCGAGCACAAGGAATTTGATGAGCGGAGAGCGTGCAAGTTGGTCCCATTGCCCGCGCATTGTGAGGAGCATATTAACGGCAGTTCCCCACGAAGGCAGAATGAGCACAACGGAGAAAACAGAGCCAAGAGTTTGCATCCAGTCAGGCACGGTCGAGTAGATGAGGTGGTGTCCGCCTGCCCAAACATACACGAAAATCAAGCTCCAGAATGAGAACAAGGTGAGCTTGTATGAGAAGATGGGCTGACCTGATTCTTTGGGCAAGAAATAGTAGATGAGCCCAATTACGGCTGATGTGAACACAAACGCCACGGCGTTATGCCCAAACCACCATTGCACCATTGCGTCATTTGTTCCTGCATAGAACGAAATGGAATGGAAAATATCGCCTGTGCCTGCAACGAAATAGGTTGGAATCGAGAGATTGTTGAAAATATACAATGTCGCAATTGCCACAAAAGTTGCCATAAAATACCACAACGAGATATACACGGTTTGTTCGCGGCGCACAGCCATGCTGCCAAAGAGGCTAATGCCCCAAAGCACCCACACAACGACCACGAGCAAATCGAGAGGCCAAACGAGTTCTGAATATTCTTTGGATTGCGACATACCCGCAAACAGCGAGAGAACCGCAAGCACCATAAGAGCGAGATAGACCCAAAAATGCAACAAGCCCACAATCCTCAAGAATGGGTGCTCGTAGTAACTGATTTTGAGCACTCGTTGCCCAAGATAATACCAACCAGCCCAGATTCCACTCAAGGTAAATCCGTAGATGATACCATTGGTGTGGAGCGGGCGTAGACGACTGAACGTGCCGAACTCACCAGCGAGATAGTTAAGACTTGGTGCTGCCATTTGAAACGCGAGAACCACGCCAATGAGCATTCCAACAATCCCAAAGATGAGGGTCGTAAACAAAAAAAGCTTTGCCACGGTGTAGTCGTATTCGGGCAATGCCTTTGTAGTACTTCCAACGCTTTGCATACATTTCCTCCTTTTGCATTAGGGTTTCCTAAGAGTACACCTTGCAATTGTAGGCAAGCGCGTATGAAAAAATGCTTAAGTTTTGGAGAAAAATTACAATTTTATGGAATCATTATTTCTTGTTTACCAAGCTTTAGTTTTTTGGGGCTACATGCAAGCAAGAGTAATGCTAGAACTGATTGTCGACAATCGCAGTGGTAATCCAGCCTTGAATGTATTGCTGAATATACGCAACGACTTCCTTATGCTGCCGCGAGGGCGGGTCATAAACGGCGATTTTGTCTGAAAGCTTGACATTATCGACAGTAACGAGCTCAAACGGATTATCGCCCTTGAGTGCGCATTTGTGAGCGACATCATCGCAATGGTGAATGCAAACGCCAATCATGGGCTTTTTCATCTCCCATGCTTGTCGAATCTGCTCGAGCACAATCTCGCGTTCTGATGTGCGCGCGCCGATGAAAACAACCACACATTGTGCGACTTCGAGATTTCTAATCGTCCATTGTTTGATGGCTTCTTTGCCACGTTTTGCAACAAGCTCCCATTGTTGGGGCGTGAGGATTTTCTGCCCTAAGATATTTGGAAGTTCGGGAGTGAGTTTGTAGATTCGCCAATGGTCTTCTTTGCCATCGAAGCAGTAGAACACACGTTGTTTTTTGTCTTTCGCGCCGACATTTTCTACGCCATCAAAGATACTCATCGCGCCCTCCTTAACCCATGGTGGCTCGAGGCGGAATTGAACCACCGACACGAGGATTTTCAGTCCACTGCTCTACCACTGAGCTACCGAGCCATAAAGAAGTGGCAGAATACTACCACTTCTTGGCTTTAAAAAAGTTTAAGAGGGGCGATTGGCGCTATCGTTTGAGCGCAATGGCTTCTTTAATCAAATCATCGCCTGTCGTGAATGCCTTTGCATTGAACGAATAGCCGCGTTGGAAGACGATGAGCTCGGTGAGCGCGTCTGCGATATTCACGTTGCTGTATTCAATCATATTGTCTATCACCTGCCCAAATTTGAGCCCGCCGCTGTTTTCGTCCCAGCCAAGCAAGGGTGGTCCGCTTAGCATTCCAACCTGCCCGCCAAAGCCCTGAACATCGAGAGAAAAGAGGTTGCCCCCGACTTTTTTAAGCCCTTGGTCATTCACAAACGCGGTGATTCCAACGCGCCCCATGACTTCTTGCCTGCCGTTGTCGAAGTTGAGTTGAATGAATCCGTTGCTATCGAAGCTGACGGTTTGCAATCGCCCCGCGCCAACGCCGTCTTGGGTTTGGTCGACAAAGCTCGAAGCCTCGCCCGTAAAGGCTGTTGTTTGTCGCCCATCGACACCGCTAAGGTTCATCGCCAAATTGCCGCCGATGAAGGGGATATTGATGGGTCCTTGGTCGACAATGTTGCCACCATCGAAGCGCAATTCGCTTTCGGTGTAGGCATCGCTAAAATTGGTTACGCCATTGCTGCCGATAATCGATGTCTAGCCAGCCCAAATCTCCTGCTGCCCACCACCGCCGCCGGCTTGTTTGAGGTAGAATTGGTTGCGCGAATAATATTT